>JBBSAF010000122.1:0-7755 GCA_038252525.1 Tepidisphaerales bacterium | reverse complement strand
GCTCAAGCCCACCCATCCCCGGTTGATCGCGTCCGCCGACGATTTCACCAAGTTACGCGATCTCAAGAACGCCCATCCACTTTACAAGGCCATCGCCGCTGAAATCCTCCGCAACGCGGACACCCTGCTCGACAAACCCGTTGTCGAGCACGAAATCCCCGACGGCAAGCGCCTTCTCGCCACCAGCCGCGCGGTCCTTGCCCGGTCGCAATATCTCGCCATGGCGTACCACCTGACCGGCGACCGCAAGTATGTCGATCGCCTTTACATCGATCTCCATGCCGCCGCCGCGTTTGCCGATTGGAACCCCGACCATTTCCTCGACACCGCCGAGATGACCGCGGCATTCGCCTGGTCCTACGACTGGCTGTATGACCAGTGGACCCCGGCCCAGCGCGACGAGATCCGCAGCGCCATGGTTCGGCTCGGCCTCAACGCCGGTCTGGAGGCTTACGCCAAAAAGGTCTGGTGGACCAACACCTTCATCAACTGGAACCAGGTCTGCAATGGCGGGCTGATCCTCGGGGCGCTGGCCATCGCCGACGAGGAGCCGAAAATCGCGGTGAATATCCTGCAAAACGCCCTGCCGCGATACCGAATCGCCCTCCGCCATTTCGCCCCGGAGGGAGGCTGGGACGAGGGGCCGGACTACTGGCACTATGCCATGGACTACACCGCCGCGCCCCTGGCGGCGATGGATTCGGCGCTGGGCACGGACTTCGGATTGTCCGACACGCCGGGGCTGTCCCAGGCCGGGCGCTTCATTCTTTACATGGTCGGGCCGTTCAATTTCCAATTCAACTTCGCCGACGGGCAGCACAAGTGGGATGGCGCCCCCGCGCTCTGGTGGTTGGCCAAACGATTCGACCAGCCGATCCTGAAATCGTTCCAGCGCGAACAGGCCCACAAGCACGCCAAGCCGCTCGATCTCCTATGGGCGGATATGGACATCAACGGCAAGCTGCCGCCGGCCACGCCG
The DNA here is from genome assembly GCA_038252525.1 of Tepidisphaerales bacterium. Taxonomy (GTDB): domain Bacteria; phylum Planctomycetota; class Phycisphaerae; order Tepidisphaerales; family Tepidisphaeraceae; genus JBBSAF01. Next base: position 6,776 of record JBBSAF010000122.1, on the reverse strand, counting down.
CCGGACGCCTATTTCCGCAAGGTGGAGGTGGCGACGTTCCGCACCGCCTGGAACGACGCCGACGCGATGTTCGTGGGTTTCAAGGCCGGCGACAACACCGCCAATCACGGGCATTTGGATCTCGGATCCTTCGTGCTCGATGACCTGGGCCAACGCTGGGCATGGGACCTGGGGTCGGACGACTACAATCTGCCCGATTATTTCGGCCGGCAGCGCTGGACCTATTACCGACTGCGGGCCGAAGGGCACAACACCCTCTTGGTCGGCCCGGACAAAGGCCCCGAACAGAATCCCAAGGCCGACTGCAAAATCACGCGATACGAGTCGGACGCGGATCGCGGCTTCGCCATCGCCGACCTATCGACGGCCTATCCCAAGGCCAAATCGGTCAAACGCGGATTGGGGTTGTTCGACCGGGGCGAACGCCCTTACGTGTTGATCCAGGATGAGATCACGACCCCATCGCAGACGACGGTGTGGTGGGCCATGCACACCCACGCCCGCATCGCCTTCTCGCCGGACAAGCGAACCGCCACCTTGACCCTCACCGACAAGCGCATCGACAAGGACGTGTCCCTGATCGTCCGACTGCTGTCGCCGGCCAATGCCACGTTCAAGAACATCCCGCCCAAGCCGCTGGCCTCCTCGCCGCATCCGCCCAAACAGGCCACCGAGGACTCATGGGTGAAGAAGCTGGCCATCGAAATGCCCGAGGTCGGCGCCACCACCCTCGTCGTCCAGATCACCCGCGCCGCCGCTCCCGCCGACGCGCCAAAGGTCGTTCCGCTGGATGAATGGAAGTGAGGGTGGGATGCGCGCGGGCCTTGGGGGGAAGGCGTCCTTTCGCGCTCACGGCACGTCATTCGCCGACCACGGGTCGATACTCGCCGACCACGGCGCGCCATTCGCCGACCACGGGTCGCCATTCGCCGACCACGGGTCGATACTCGCCGACCACGGCGCGCCATTCGCCGACCACGGCGCGTCATTCGCCGACCACGGGTCGCTGTTCGCCGACCACGCGTCGATACTCGCCGACCACGGCGCGCTATTCGTCGACCACGGCGCGTCATTCGCCGACCGCGCGTCGCTATTCGCCGCGTTCGGCGGGCACACGGCCTCGCGGCCATGTCACATTGTTCCGGCCGCCTGCCCTCGTCAGATCGCCATCACCTCGATGCGCTTGTGCTCGATGATCTCTTCAACCTTGGCCTCGTAGGTCTTGGTCAGATCCTGGGTCTGTTCCTTGGCCTTGGTCGCCTCGTCCTCGGTCATCACCCCGCCCTTTTGCTCGGTGTCGATGATCTTGTTGGCGTCGCGCCGGCCGTTGCGGATGGCGATCTTGGCGGTCTCGGCGAAACCCTTGCACTGCCCGACGAGCTGGGTGCGCCGCTCCTGGCTGAGCGCCGGCAGCATCAATCGCAACTGCTTGCCGTCGCTGTGCGGCGTCAGCCCGACCTTGCTGTCGTTGATCGCCTTCTCGATGGCCTTCAGATCGCCGGGACTGAACGGCTTGATGAGCAGTTGCGTGGCCTCCGGCACGCTGATCGACGCGATGGACCGCAGGTCCGTGGGGGCGCCGTAATACTCGACCTTGATGTTCTCGACCAGCGCCGGCGTGGCCCGCCCGGTGCGGATCGCCCGCAGCTCATGGCGCAGGTGGTCGATCGCCTTTTCCATATGCTCTTCGCAATCCATCAACACATCGTCGGCGGGCATGGTGTGCTCCCTTGGCTAAATGGTGTTCGCCAAACACATTACCGCCAAAGCCGCGGAAGGGAAAGCGGAGGGACGGGTTGCGAGTTGCGGGTTGTGCGTTGCGGGTTGTGCGTTGCGGGTTGTGCGTTGCGGGTTGTGCGTTGCGGGTTACGAGTTGCGGGTTGTGCGTTGCGGGTTGCGAGTTGCGGGTTGCGGCTCACGCAAGATGCGGCGGGGGTCATTTCTCCAAGGCCAGCAGCGCCTCGAGGTTCACCGCGTCCCAGGGCCGACCCTCCGCATGGTCGCCCTTGGGGGTTTCGAGGATCTTGGGGATCGCGGCGAAACGCCGGTCCCGCGCGAAGGGCTTGAAACCCTCCAGTCCGATCGTGCCCAACCCGATATGATCGTGCCGGTCCACGCGGCTTCCCAGCGCCTTCTTGCTGTCGTTCAGATGCAGCACCTTCACGCGGTCGATCCCCACCGTCGCATCCACTTGTTTCATGAATCCCGCATACTTGCGCCCTCGGAAATCATACCCCGCCGCGAACAGGTGCGCGGTGTCCAGGCACACGCCCAAGCGGTCGGCATCGCCGACGACCGCGATGATCCCGGCCAGATGCTCGAGGGTGCATCCCAACGATGTGCCCTGCCCGGCGGTGATCTCCAGACAGGTCGTCACCTTCGATTCACCGGCCTGTTCGTATGCACAGTCCAATCCCTTGGCCACGCGATTCAAACCCGCCGTCTCGCCTTGGCCCATGTGGGCGCCGGGATGGGTTACGAGAAGCGGAATGCCCAGCGACTCGCAACGCCGCAGTTCCTCGGCGAACAGCTCGATGCTCTTTCGCCAAAGGACATCATCCGGCGATGCGAGATTGATCAGATAACTGGCGTGGCTCACGGTCTGGGTGAACTTCAGCCGCCCGCACTCGCCGGTCCATTGCCCGATGGCGTCGGCATCGAGGGGTTTGCACTTCCACTGCTGCTGGTTCTTGGTGAAAACCTGCACGGTTTGGAGGGCCAGTTTCTCGGCCGCGAGCAGCGCATTGTGCATTCCGCCGGCGATGGACAGGTGGGAGCCGTACATGCCATCGGATCATCGCAAAGAGCGCGGAAAAGTCCACATTGACACAATTTGGCGGATTTTTAACGCGTCTGACGGGACCGATTGACTTGCCCCGCCGGGATCGGAAGATGATCGGCATGTACCGGCCGGGAAAATCCAAGCGCTTCGACTTTCCGCCGGGACGGGTGGTGGGCAGCAAGTACCGCATCGAGAAGCCGCTTGGAAGTGGTTACGAGGGCGAGGTTTACGTCATCGTCGAGCGCGCCACCGGCATCCGCCGGGCCGCCAAGTTTTACTACCCCCAGCGCGATCCGTCGGGCAAAAAAGCCATCGCCTACGCCCGCAAGCTCGACGCCCTGCGCCATTGCCCGATCCTCATGCAATATCTGCATCAGGAAATCGCCTATGTGAAGCGACAAAAAGTCGCGGTCGTCATCAGCGAACTGGTCGAGGGGCAGAAACTTTCGGATTTCCTGCGGGCCCAGCCGGATGGCCGGCTCAGCACCTTCGAAGCGTTGCATGTGTTTTATGTGCTGGTCAAGGGCATCGCCCCGATCCACGCCCGCGGGGAATACCACGGCGACATCCACGATGACAACATCATGATCCGCCGGCAGGGGGTGTCGTTCGAGGTGAAATTGCTCGACTTCTTCGACCTCGGACGCCCAGGCCCGACGAAAATCCGCAAGGATGTGCTTAATTTGGTTCAGGTGCTGCTGACCCTGGTGGGCGGACGGGCGTGCTACGCGGGCCAGCCGCAAGTGGTGAAGGACATCGTTCGCGGCCTGAAGGATTCCCTCATTTTGGAGCGGTTCGGCAGCGCCGGCGACTTGCAACGTCACATCGAGGCCTTGAGCTGGGATTGAGGCGGCACTCGCCACCGCGGATCATGTCGCGAGCGCGCGTTGCCAAACGCCAATGTTTTCGGCTTTGACCCATCCCCTGGTATGGCTCCTGTCGCGAGCGCGCGTTGCCAAACGCCAATGTTTTCGGCTTTGACCCGTCCCTTGGTGTGGCTCATGTCGCGAGCGCGCGTTGCCAAACGCCTTCAACGAAACGCGTCCGATCGTAGGGTGCATGGACACCTCTTCGTCGTTGTCATGCGGTAGTCCCCCACGCCTACTGCAGTTCCCCCGTCGCGGGGGCGCCTCGCCCCCGCCTTTCCAATCCAAGCCCATAACGACAGCGCTCAACGGAGGTTTTCACAACCTCCAAACGACGTCGATGCCGCCCGCGCCGTTGGACGCGGGCGAGCCGCCCCCGCGACAAAAAAGGCGGGAACGCGGCGGCGCGGGACGACGAATTCACTTTGCGATCTTTGCAGCTTTGCAATCTTTGACCCGATCTCGGACCGCTCCCATTACTTCGCCATCAGCTCCGCCGGGCAGCTTTTCGCTTCGACTTGCCGTGATCGCGCGACGGCACGGTCGAAGGCGGCCCGGTCGAGCCATTCACAATGCCCATCTGCGAACAGGACGGGCGCCCCGCCGGTTTGCCGAAGGGCAAAGGGGTCGTAGGCAAGTATCACCTCGGCTTTGGCCGTCACTTTCAGCCCGTCGAAATACAAATACGTCACCTCCTGCCCGTCCGGGAACACCGATAGCAGCGTCTCGGGCCCCAAATCCTGGGTTTTAACCAGTTCGGTGAGATTCGGCGGGTATTTGCCCTTGTTGTCGTTGGCGTACATCATCAACCCCTGCCCGAGTTGGCGCAACCGAGAGAGGGAGACCTCACGCGAATCCACCGCCGCCATTTCCGCCGCCGCCGGGACGAGGACCGCCAGCCACGCGTTGGGCGATAGCAGGGTGAGCGGCGACAGCAGCGGGTTGGTCTGCGCCATCGTCAGTTCATACCCATCATCGGTTGCGGTGAGGGTCGCCAGGTTCGGGCCGACGTAGCGCAGCAGGCGCTGCATCGAAGGGACATAGCCGAGGTTGAAATCGCTGTTCCATCCGCCGATGGCGGTCATCACCGGCAGGAGGATGGGGTAGACGTTCCTGACGGCCTCATCACCGGCGAAATACATCATCGGGCCGGCCGCGCCGACCTGTTGGCGAACCGCGGCGAAGGCGGGGTTGGCGACGATGCCATCGCCACCCTTGAGCTGGAGCTGGCGGATCGCCCCCTCGACCATCTGCGGGTACAGCGCCACCACGAACCGGTCGCCGACGACCGCCCACGACGGGGCGAACGGGATGAAGCCCATGTGGCTGACGAGGGTGTGGATGGTCACGCCGTCCACTTGGATATCGACGACCTTGCCGGACTCCCGGCCGAACTCCTCGGCCAGCACGCCGCGAATCGCCTCCTCGGATCGCCCAAACCGGTCGGCGTCGCGGACCTGTCCCACCAAAGTCCAGCCGGTGAAGGCAAAGCCGCCGGTGGATGCGGCGTTGTAGATCACCCATTGGTCGCCCATCGGGCCAAGGAGATCGTTGATGGGCAGACCCATCGATTCGGCGGTTTTTTCGATTTGGTCGAACCCGCGGGAGGCGTCGGGGCCGCCGATCTTCACCGACGACGCCTTGATGGCGGCGTAGGTCTTGGCCAGGTCGAGCCGACCGGCCATGGCCGCCATGGCGTCGGCGGGAATGGCGTTGAGCACGGCTTCGTCCACCGGCGGATTGGCCAACAGCGCCAGCAGCCCGTCGGGCGCATGATTCAGCGCGATGCGGGCGCGGGTGACGAGGCGCCCCTTGTCGACGGTGGTCTTCTCGACGACGGACGACAGGTCGGCCATGCCGAGTTCGGTCAGCAGCCCCGGCCACAGGGGCGTCAGGTCATGCCACATTCCGCGATCGGGGCGGACGAGGGTCTTCTCGACCAGCGCCCGCGCCTTGGCGCCGTCAGACCAGCTACAGACGATCGCGGCGCCCGGAAGCTTGTCCATGGCGGACTTGAACGCCGGGCTGCTCGCCAGCGGTTTCGCCGGTCCGTTGGCGGCGACGACCTCGGCCAACATCGCCTCGGCATCGGCGCCCCAATAGGCGATGAACCAGTCGCCGGCGAATCCCCAGACCATCAGCGGGCGGTCCTTGGCATCGGCCCGCACCCACAGGAACCCATCGCCGAGCTTCATCATCTGAAGCCCCTGCCCGAAATGCGCCTTGAGTCGGTTTTGGATGGGAGTGAACTTCTTCTCGAACTCCGCCCGCTTGGCGCCCAGCTCGATCAGCGCCAGCACCCGCGGCGTCGGAACATCGCCGGCGGGAGAGAGGATCGCCACCGCCGCCCGGCATTGCGACGCCTCGCCCGCCAACGCCGCGATCTCCTCGGGCGGCTGCCCGCCGGTCGCGGGCATGGCCTCGAGGATTTGCTGCAGGATGAAGATCAGCGGCCGGCGCATCTGCTCGTCTGCCAACATCTTCGCCGGCGCCGTCGCCTGAAGGCTGGCGTCCGGCGCCCACCCGAAATAGACCATGGCCGAATCCGGCACCCGGTCGGCCAACGGCTGGGCGACGGCGACGGCGGCAAAGACCCACGCGAGAATTGTCGTCAAAAGGATTCGTTTGCTCATTGCTTGTCTCCACTAAAGGGATCCTGCCCGGTCACTTTTTGAATTTCCTCGGCGGCCTGCCAAAACGACTGGAACTCGACGTGACCGTCGCCGTAGAGCAGGTTCATGCCGTCGCGATTGTGGTTGTCGGGCTTCTCATAGAGGACGACTTCATCGGCGGGAATGCTGTTCGTTCGACCGGCGCCAATATAAATGTAATCGGCGTGGGCGTTGACCCACTCGGCACCCGCCTTGGGGCCGCCTCCCCGCGGCAAATCCACGGTGTGGATCGCGGTGGGACAGAAGAAGGCTTCGGCGCCGATGTCCTGGGTCAGCACGAGCGTCCCCAAGTCCGGCGGCATCTTTTGACGGTTTTCATTGCCGTAGAGCAAAATCGCCATGCCGATCTGCCGCATATTGGAGGCGCACTTGACCCGGTTGGCCGTCTCGCGTGCGCGATTCAGCGACGGCAACAACACCGACACCCCGACCATGGCATACGGCCCGACCAGCGAT
>JBBSAF010000121.1:0-7837 GCA_038252525.1 Tepidisphaerales bacterium | reverse complement strand
TAGCCGCCCACGGCTGTGTCCCCCGTTCGTAGGCGATTGACCGCTCACTCAGCCGGGGGCGGCTGAGCTACATGAAGCAGAGAGATGTGGCGTAGCCGCCCACGGCTGTGTCCCCTGTTCGTAGGCGATTGACCGCTCACTCAGCCGGGGGCGGCTGAGCTACATGAGGCAACGGGGGCGAGGCGCCCCCGCGACGTAAAACCGTGGCCGACAACAGGCGAGATGGGCATGACAATGTGGCCGTCGCCTTCCCTTTTCCGATTTCAACCGCCTCTGCCCTACCCCAGCACCACCAACCGCTTGAGGCTCTTGGGCATTTGGAAGGAGACGTCCTCCTCCACCAGCGTGCGGCTCTCCAACGGCCCGCCATATTTCTTCTGCAACGTGGCGATCAGATCGCGCACCAGATGTTCCGGCGCCGACGCCCCGGCCGTGATGAGGACCGATTGCTTGTCATTGAACCAATCCCAGTCGATCTCGGACCGATCGTCGATCAGATATCCCGCCTTGCCCAATTCCCGCGCCCGGTCCACCAGTCGCTGGGAATTGGAGCTGTTCCTCGACCCCACCACCAGCACCACGTCCACCTCCGGCGACAGTTCCGTCACCGCGTTCTGACGGTTGGTCGTCGCATAACAAATGTCATCCTTCGCCGGCCCGACGATGTTGGGGAAACGTTTTTTCAGCGCTGTCACCACCCGGGCGGCGTCGGAGATGCTGAGGGTGGTCTGGGTAACGAACGCCACCTTGTCGGGATCGGGCACCTTGAGCCTGTCCACATCCTCGGCGCTTTCGACCACCACGATGGACCCCGGCGCCTCGCCCACCGTGCCGATGGCCTCGTCATGGTTGTGGTGCCCGATGAAAAAAATGGTGTACCCCTCGCGCGCGAACTTCAACACCTCCATGTGCACCTTGGTCACCAGCGGACACGTCGCGTCCACCTCGATCAGACGGCGGCGCTGGGCGGCGGCCCGGATCTCCGGCGAAATCCCATGGGCGCTGTAGACGATCACGCCGCCGTCGGGGACCTCCTCGACGTTGTCGATGAACTTCACCCCGCGCTCGATGAACCCCTCGACCACGTGGCGGTTGTGCACGATCTCGTGATAAACGTACACCGGCGGGCCCATCGTCTTGAGCACCTGGTCCACGCACTCGATGGCCATGTTGACACCGGCGCAAAAGCCGCGGGGATTGGCGAGGATGATTTTCATGGTCGAACGGCGCTCCTTGTGTCGATTGCCACGCCCTACGGTGATACGCCCACCGCTTGACGGGGTTTTCCCAAGCCCGACAATCCTAGCGTGAATCCCGCCCCCGAGTCCACCGCGTCGCCGGATCGGCGATATGCCGCCCGGCTGTTCACCCGGCGGCTGGCCCTGTCGCATTACGAGAACTTCACCGTCGTCTCCCTGTCCTTGCCGCGGAAGCTGCGCCAGGATTTTTTCAATGTCTACGCTTTTTGTCGCCATGCCGATGACTTGGCCGATGAGACCGGCGACCGCGACAAGTCCTTGTCACTACTGGATTTGCTGCGGCGGGAGGTTCAAGCCACGTACGCGGGGCGCCCCACCCATCCGATTCTGGTGGCGTTGGCGGACACCATCGAGCGGTTTTCCATTCCGCCGGATCCGTTCCTGAAGTTGATCGACGCCTTCGAGCAGGACCAGCGCGTGGGGCGATACGAAACCTTCGGCGAGGTGGTCCACTACTGCACCCGCAGCGCCGATCCGGTCGGGCATCTGGTGCTGTATCTCGGCGGCTATGGCGACGCCCGGCGTCAGAAGCTCGCCGACTTCACCTGCACGGCGCTGCAACTGACCAACTTTTGGCAGGATGTCGCCCCCGACTTGGCCGAGCGCGATCGCATCTACATTCCCCAAGAGGATTTGCGCCGATTCGGCGTCACGGAGGCCGATCTGCGGGCCGGGCGCTTCACCCCCGCCTTCGCCGAGCTCATGCGTTTCGAGGTGGACCGGGCCGAGGACCTGTTCCGGCGTGGCGTAGCGCTCTTGCCCTTGGTGGACCAGAGGCTGCGAACCGATATCGCCCTTTACGGCGCCGGCGGACGGGCGATTTTGGATCGAATCCGCGCCATCGGCTATAACGTGCTGGCGCGACGTCCGACGCTCGGAAAGTTCGCCAAGTTGGCGCTGTTGTCGAAAATGCTGCTTCCCCGGCTGTGAAGACCAATCCGATGCCCGCCGCATCCCTCGCCCAATCCCACGACCACTGCCATCGCGTGATGCGCACGGCGGCGCGCAACTTCTATTACGGCATGAACTTATTGCCCATCCCCCAGCGCCGGGGCATGTTCGCCCTGTATGGCTTCATGCGGTTGATCGACGATTTGGCCGACGATGGCGACGCGCCGGCCGGGGACCGGGTGGCCGCCCTTGAGCGCTGCCGAGCCGACGCCCATGCCGCCATCGCCGGAGGCGGCGTCGCCGACCATCCGATTTGGCCGGCGTTCGGCGACACGGTTCGGCGGTTCACCATCCCGGTGAAGGTCTTCGACGACGCCATCGACGGGCAACTGCGCGACATGCGCCATACGACGTACGACACGTTCGCGGATTTGTATGATTATTGCTATCAGGTCGCATCCACGGTCGGGATCGCGTCGGTGCACATTTGGGGATTCTCCGATCCGGCGGTTCCGAAACGGGCCGAGGAACGGGGCATCGCGTTCCAGTTGACCAATATCCTGCGCGATTGGCGGGAGGACGCCGTGCGCGGACGGTGCTATTTGCCGGCCGACGAACTGGACCGGTTCGCTATGTCCGGATGGACGCCCGACCTTCCTCCGCCAGCGCGATTCGGCGAGTTCATGGCATTTCAGGTCGCGCGGGCGCGCGATTATTATGAGCGTTCGGCGCCCCTGGAAGGGCTGATCGGTCCGGCGGGTCGGCCCACGCTGCGGATCATGACCGACATCTACCGGCGCATCCTCGACCGCATCGCCGCCGAACCCGTCGCCATCCTCACCGGGCGCGTACGACTGTCGGGCCTTGAAAAAATCCGCGTCATGCTGCGCCACGCCTGGCGGGCGCGGTTCGGCGGCGATTCGGAGAAGATCTGACATGCCCCCCCGCGTCGTCATCGTCGGAGGGGGATTGGGCGGTCTGGCGGCCGCCGCCCGGCTGACCGACCGCGGATTCCACACCACGCTGATCGAGCGTCGCAAACTCCTTGGCGGGCGCTCCACCAGCATCCCCGACGCCGAGAGCGGGCAACTTCTCGACAACTGCCAGCATGTCCTGCTCGGCTGCTGTACCGAGCTCTTGCGGCTGTATGAGCGGCTCGGGCAGACCGGCGCCATCGAGTTCTTCGATACGATCCATTTCGCCGACCAAGCCGGCCGGCGCGGCGATTTGTATGCCACCCCCCTGCCCAGCCCGCTGCACCTGGGGTGGTCGATGCTGCGATTTCCCTTGTTGACGATGGGCCAAAAGATCGAGATCGCCCGGGCGATGCTGGCGATGAAATTGATGGGACGCGCGGGGCGCGACGATGCCGTCGACCAGACCTTCGGGCAATGGCTGGGGCGCCATGGCCAGTCGCCTTCAACCATCGAGCGGTATTGGAACGTGGTGATCGTCAGCGCCCTCAACGAGCCGGTCGAGACCGTCGGCGCCCATCACGCGATCCAAGTTTTCCAGGAATCGTTCCTGGGGTCGCGCGGCGGCTATCGCATGGGCGTTTCCCGCGTTCCGCTATCGAACCTGTACGTCAACGCCGTGGCCACCACGATCCTCACGGGCGCCAAGGTCGAATCCATCGCGTACGATACGGCCCGCCACCGCGTCACCGGCGTGCGCCTGTTGAGCGGCGAGATCCTTCCCGCCGATGCGGTGATCGTCGCCACCGCGCCGGACGCCGCGGCGCGGCTGCTATCGCCGATCGCGCCTCTGGCGCCGCTGGTTGCGACCCTCGATGCCATCGAGCAGGCGCCCATCATCGGCGCCCATTTTTTCTATGATCGCCCGGCGATGGACCCGCCGCATCTGGCCTTGGTCGGCACGACGCTGCAATGGCTGTTTCGCAAGGACGCCGAGGGTCGCCACCTCCACGGCGTCATCTCCGCCGCCCAAGCGCTGGTCGGTTTGGACAACGGCGCCCTTACGCGCCGATTCGACGCCGAAATCCGCCGAATCCTTCCCGCGGCGCGACACGCCAAGCTCCTGCGTTCGGTGATCGTCAAGGAAAAGCGCGCCACCTTCCGCCCCCTGCCCGGCCTGGAGCGCCGGCGCCCCGCCCAGCGCACCGCCGTCCCCAATCTGTTGCTCGCCGGCGACTACACACAAACCGATTGGCCGAGCACGATGGAAGGCGCCGTCCGCGGCGGCAACCGTGCGGCGGATGCAGTGGCGGGTTGCGGGTTGTGAAGGGGCGGCGACGACGGAGATGCATTTTGCGCGGCCGTTGCAGGCGGTACGCGCCGCCCATGCGGTCGATGGTCAGGCGGCGACGACGGAGATGCATTCTGCGCGGCCGTTGCGGGGGCTGAGTGGCGGGTTGCGGGTTGGGAGGCCTGAAAAGTCCATTTTCGCGGCGGGGGCGTCGCCTTCCGCCTCAATCGCCCGAGACCCGAAGGGCGTCGGCCAGCTCCGCTTCGGCATGGGCATCGCCTTTGGCGCGGGCGGCGTCGATTCCCGCTTGGTAGGTTTTCCGCGCTTCGTCGGGCCGACCCATATCCTCCAGCGCTTGGCCTTTTTGATAGAACGCGTAGCAATACAGCGGATCGGCCGCCAAGGTGCGGTCGAACAAGGCGATGGCCTCGTCGAATCGCCCGTCCTTGCGATGCTCCATGCCGATGCCATAGAGCAGGAACGGATCGTTGGGCGTCTTTTCCAGCATCGCCGACAATTTATTGAGCCGTTCGCTCATGCCCGACCCCGCAGCGGCTGGTGCTTCATGTGCAATGAGTCGGCCACCGCGGCGTTGGTCACGCGCCCCTGCACGAGGTTGATCCCCTCGCCGAAACCCGGATCCTCCGCGGCCGACTGTTCATAGCCCTTGTTGGCCAATCGCAGGACATACGGCAACGTCGCGTTGCACAGCGCGATGGTGCTGGTGCGGCCCACGGCGCCGGGCATGTTCGTCACGGCGTAATGCACCACCCCCTCGGCCACATACGTCGGCTGCTGATGGGTCGTCGGGCGGCTGGTCTCGAAACATCCCCCCTGGTCGATGGCCACATCGACCACGACGGCGCCGCTCTTCATTTCCTTCAGGAGCGCCCGGCTCACCAGCCGCGGGGCCTTGGCGCCGGGGATCAGCACCGCTCCGATCACCAAATCGGCCTCGGCCAATTGTTCGCGGATGGTGTGGGCGTCGGAATAGATGGTGTTGACGTTCGCGGGCATCACGTCATCGAGATATCGCAGCCGGTCGAGGTTGATGTCCATCAGCGACACCGTGGCGCCCAGCCCGGCGGCGATTTTGGCCGCGTGCGTACCGACCGTCCCGGCGCCCAGCACGACCACGTTCGCCGGCGCCACGCCGGGAACCCCGCCCAGCAGGATCCCGCGCCCCATCATCGGTTTTTCGAGATATTTGGCGCCCTCCTGCGGCGCCATCTTGCCGGCGATCTCGCTCATCGGCGTCAAGCACGGCAGGCGCCCCATGCGGTCGCGGAGGGTCTCATAGGCGATCGCCACCATCCCCGATTCCAGGCACGCCTGGGTCAATTCCGGCGACGCGGCGAAATGGAAATAGGTGAAGATGATCTGCCCCGGGCGGAACCGCGCGATCTCCGCGGGCTGGGGTTCCTTGACCTTCACGATCAGGTCGCATTCGCCGAACACCTCATCGGACGAATCCACCAACGTGGCACCGGCGCGCTCGAAGTCGGCGTCGCCGAACCCGCTGCCGGCGCCGGCGTCCTTTTCCACCAAGACGCCATGCCCGGCCTTGCGCAGGGTCTCGACCCCCACCGGCATCATCGCCACCCGGTACTCATCGGACTTGATTTCCCGCGGAACGCCAACCTTCATCCAAGTGCCTCCAAAACCCCGCCGCCACCGACCCGTACTTCGCGGACCCGTCAGCCCCCGACCCGTCCGTCGCAAACCCCACGGCCATCGACCCGTCGGTCGCGGACCTGGGGGGTCCGATTTCCACGCGGGCACAGGATAGCGGTCGAGCCGATCCACGCAAACCCGGCGACGCGCCAAGGCGCGCCGGAACTCATTGTCGCGCCGCAACTGATTTTGCGGCCCCCGCGCCTTCCCGCTAGAATGAAACCACGCGCGGGAGTGGCGGAATTGGCAGACGCGCGGGATTTAGGTTCCCGTACCCAAAAGGTTTAGGGGTTCGACTCCCCTCTCCCGCAGTGGTCCGACGCAAAGGATTCTCCACCATGGCAAAACCCCTCCTCGTCCGCTTGGCCATCGCCGCCGCCCTCGCCGTCGCCCCGTCCGCCCTCGCCGACTCGCTTTATGTCGGCACCCTCGAACGTCCCAATGTTTTGATCCGCGAGATCAAGGACGGCAAGATTTATTACGAGATCTCGGGGCGGGTGGCGCAGCCCATCGAGATCGACCGCGTCTCCCGTCTCGACATCACCGACGAACCGGCGTTGTCGGCGGCCGAGAAGGCCTTCACCGAGGGCCAGTGGGACCAGGCCGCCGACCAGTATCAAAAGGCCCTGCGGACCACGGGGCGGGAATGGGTCAAGGACTACGCCATCCCGCGCCTGCTCGAGGCCGCCGCCAAGTCCAACCGCTTCGACGCCGCCGTCACCGCCTATGTCCAACTCGTCCTCCGCAATCCCGCCCAAGCCTCGAAATACAAACCCGCCCTTCCCACCGGCGAGAGCGGCTACGTCAATCAGGCCGCCGACGATGTGCGAAAGGCGCTGGGCGAGCCGAAGCTCACCGATTCCCAACGCCAACAGCTCCTGCTGTTCCTGCTGGACATCCAGCGCGCCCGCAAGGATGACGCCGGCGTCGAACAGGTCGCCGGCGAATTGGCCAAGCTCGCCGCCAGCGCCCCCGACACCGGCCCCGCCGCCGCCGCCCGACTGAAACTGGGGCTTGCCCACGTCGCGTTGGACGAGAAGAATTGGCAAAAGGCCATCGACCAGATCGAGTCGGCCAAGGAATTGTTCAACGGCCCCGAGCAAATGGCCGACGCCTTGTTCGTCATCGCCGAGGCCAATCGCGGGCTGGCGGAAAAAACCGGCGACGCCGACGCCCTCAAGGACGCCGCCATCGCCTATATGCGGGTTGTCGCCCATTTCAAGGACAACAAGGATCTTCCCCAGGTCGCCCAGTCGCTGTATAGGGCCGCGAGGCTCTTGGAGACATTGAAGGAAACCGCCGCCGCCAAGGAACTGTACGCCCAGGTCGTCGCCCAATACGCCCAGCAGCCGGTCGCCGCCCAGGCCAAGGAAGCCCTCGCGCGGCTGAAATCGACCCCATGATCGCCCGCCCGTCGCGCTCGATCGCCTGGCGGTCGTCCCCTACCCCTTAAGGAAGCGAATGTACAAGTTCATCAAGAAAAACCAGAAGATCATGATGGCCGTCCTCGGCGTGGGATTGATGATCGTCTTCATCCTCCCGACCACCTTCAGCCGCATGGGCGGGCAGAACCCCGTCGTCGCCAAGATGGGCGATGTCGAGATGCATTTCGGCGATTACAGGCAGGCCGAGTCCGACTGGCGATTGCTCGGGCAGATCGCCACCGTCTCGACCGATTCCGGCCAGCCGCAGATCGTGCCGCTTCCGATGCTGCTGGGGGCGTACGCCGTGCGGCAGATCAACGAGCATCCCGAGCTGTACCTGATCCTCCAGCGCGAGGCCTCCAACCTCGGCGTGCAGGTCGGCGC
>JBBSAF010000120.1:0-7840 GCA_038252525.1 Tepidisphaerales bacterium | reverse complement strand
CTGAACCAGACACAGTCACGTATTAGTTGCCATGCGACGCTTGCGCCTCCTTCGTGAAACCCTGCTCGGCTTCGACGTATAGTCGCCCTTGGCCTGAGATTTTGGCGTGAGTAGCCCCAAACGAAAAAATAACGTCTGCTAACCCGCGGTTATCCAACACTTTCGCCGCATCAAACACCCAATCAAGTGGGACGTCCCCCTTGATCATCATCGCTAATTCGCCCAAATTCTGGTCGTTGCCACCATCCGATTGATCGGCCTCGTAAAGCGCCACAAGGAGCAAATCGACGAATTCAGTGAACTTGTAAGTGGGCCTGGGCATGTCTAGCCTCTAAAGTGTACGTTCCGATCAAGAGTGCGTTCATGGAACGCAACTTCCTTGAATTGGTTGAAAAACGTTGTCCTACCCAACAGAGCGTAGTCCAATTTTAACTCGTCCACGTAAACAATGTCGAGCTCGAATCTGTACCCTTGAATCAGGACATACGTTTTGAGCAGTCGTCCGATCGTGGCCGAACCCCCAAATACCACACCTTCGGGTCTACCCGATTCAACGTCCAAGCCAGCGTCTCGTGCAGCCGATTTAGGGAAAATCGGCCTGACGGCGCCGCTGTCAATGACTGCCCTGACAGATGCGTGGGAACGGGTTCCCAGAACAACCACTTCACAAAGCGGAACAAAGTGACCTCGATGAAATTGATATGGAATTCGCATGGCATTTACCGAGTCAAAACTGGGCACGGGATATTCGGGGGGTGCGATGAAGGGGTCAACCTGACTTTTCGCCCCCCCCCTCATGCCCCCTTCGCCGCGCCCTTCTCCCTTCCCTTCGAAAACGCCATCGCCGCCTTCACCAATCCCATGAACATCGGACTCGGCCGCAGGGGACGGCTCGTCAGCTCCGGGTGCGCCTGCGTCCCCACGAAATAGGGGTGCTTCTCCGCCGGCAGCTCCAACACCTGCATGATCGGATGGTTCGGCGCCTTGCCGCTGAAAACCAGCCCCTTGCCCTCTAGCTCGGCGATGTATCGGGGGTCCACCTCGTAGCGGTGGCGGAATCGCAGCCGGATCTTTTCGGTTTTGCCCGACAGGTTCCAGATGACCGTGTCGCGCTTGATGAGGATGTCCTTGCCCCCCAGGCGCATGTTCCCGCCCAGCCCCTCGATCTTCTTCTGTTCCGGCAAAATGTCGATCACCGGATGCTTGCAACGCGGCTCGAACTCCGTGGAATTGGCGCCGGCCAGCCCGCACACATTCCGGGCGTACTCGATCACCGCCATCTGGAACCCCAGGCACAGCCCCAGGTACGGCAGCTTGTGCTCCCGGGCGTGGCGGATGCACTCGATTTTCCCCTCGGTGCCGCGCACGCCGAACCCGCCGGGCACGATGATCCCGTCGCAATCGGCCAGCCGCTCGGCCACGTTCGATGCGTCGATGTCGGTGGTGTCCAGCCAAACGAGTTTCACATCCACATCGGCGTGGACCCCGCAATGCTCGACGGCCTTGATGATGCTGGCGTAGGCATCGCGCAGGCTGGTGTATTTGCCCGTGACGCCCAGCGTGATCGACTTTTCGCTCTTGCCGATGTGGTCCACGAACCATCGCCATTTCGTGCGGTTCTGGTCCTCGAGGCGCTGATCCACCCGGTCGTGCAGGTTCATCAATGTCAGCACCTCGCGGTCCATGCCGGCCGCCCGCAGCGACTCGGGGATCAGGTAGATGCTGTCCACATCGTGCATCGAAAACACCCGGCGCATCGGCACGTTGGTGTACATCGAAATCTTCTGCCGCACCTTGTCGTTCACCGGATTCCCGGCCCGACATGCGATGATGTCCGGCATGATCCCCATTTCCATCAGCCGCTTCATGCCGAGCTGGGCCGCCTTGGATTTCTGCTCGCCCAGCGTCCCGGGTTCCAGAACATAGGTCAGGGCCACGAAACAAACCGCATCGTCGCCCTCCTCGTAGGCCAGTTGTCGGCAGGCCTCGAGATAAAACGAGTTTTCGTAATCCCCCACCGTCCCGCCGACCTCGACGAAGACCACGTCGGCATCGTTCTTCACCGCCAATTCCCGCAATTTCAGCTTGATCTCCCCGGTGACGTGGGGAATCACCTGCACATCCCGGCCCAGGTAGCCCCCCTCGCGCTCTTTTTTTAGCACGCCTGACAGGATTTGGCCGTTGGTGGTGAAGTTGGCGGCGGTGAGGTCCTGATCGAGCAGGCGCTCATAGGTGCCGAGGTCCATGTCGGTTTCCATGCCGTCATCGAGGACGAAAACCTCACCGTGACGGTAGGGGTTCAATGTCCCCGAATCGATGTTGAGATACCCCTCCATCTTGATCGGGGCGACCTTCAAACCCTTGTCCTGCAAGAGTTTGGCGAGACTGGAGGCGAAGATGCCCTTGCCCAGCCCGCTCATGACGGTGCCGACGACCACGATGTATTTGTGGTGGCCCCGGCGATAGCCGGGCGGCATGGGGGTATAGAACTCGGTTTCCTCTTGGGACTGGCCGATGCGGGCCATCAGGTCGTCGTTGCTCATTGGGGTTCCCTGGGTTGATCGGCGGGGCCGGGGCGGTGCGTATTCAAGTATCGTTGGACGAAGGACTTATACTGTTCGGGGGTGTCGATGCCATGGGTGGCGCGATCGACAGTCAGGACGAAAATCCGATGGCCGTGTTCGAGGGCACGAAGCTGTTCGAGTTTTTCGGTCATTTCGAGGGGCGTGGGCGGCCAAGAGGCGAACTGGAGGAGGAAGCTTCTGCGATACGCGTAAATGCCCAGATGCAAACGGGTTACGGCAACCATCGGCTCGGCGGAATCGCGGCGAAACGGGATCGGCGATCTCGAAAAATAGAGGGCCCGGCCGTCGAGGTCGGTAACGACCTTTACAACGTTGGGATTGGCCGGATCGACTTCGGGGGGAAAAACCGTGGCGGCGGTGGCCATGGGTTCATCATAGGTTTCGAGTCGCTCGATCAAGGCATCGACGATGTGCGGTTCAATCTCCGGCTCATCGCCTTGGACATTGACAATGATGTCGTCGTCGAGCGTTCTGGCGACCTCGGCGATGCGGTCGGTGCCGCTCTGGTGGTCGGGCGCGGTCATCACGCAGGTCGTGCCGAAGGGTTTGAGGGCCGCGACGATGCGCGCATCATCCGTGGCCACCAGCACTTGGCGAACGCGCCGGCACAGGCGCACTTGATCGACGACATGCTGGACGAGGGGTCGGCCGGTTTCGGCGGCGAGAATCTTGGCGGGAAAACGCGTGGAACCGAACCGGGCGGGAATGACGACCGTCGCAGCCAAAGTCGAACCCCTCGCAAGCGCCTACCCCGATTCGCGGGCGAATCTATCGGGTGGGGGTGGGGGGTGTCAAATCCGAACCCGCTTGTGTCGGGGCGTTTGACGACGGAGGTCAACTTGACAGGAATGGGGGTGATTCTTAATGTACGGGGCTTCGGAGAGGCGGCGGGTGATGGTCCCGCCGTGTTTTTTTGGTGGAGGGCGCCGGTAAGGGGCCGTCCACGCACGCCGGCGCCGGACAGGGGCCGGAATCAAGGAGCCGTTCATGCAACCGGTGCAGAAACATTCCAAGGCCCGCAAGCGCAAGCGTCGGGCGCACTTGGCGCTGAAGCCCATTCATTATGTGAAATGTCCGCAATGCGGGACGGCGAAGCTGCCGCACTGCGCGTGCGACAACTGCGGGTACGTCAATCCGACGCTGGCCCTGCAAATGAAGCAGGAAACCGCCTGATGACCCATTTGGGCGGAGGGACACACCTGTGCGTGCAGCGGTAGATGTCATGGGTGGCGATCATGCGCCGGGGGCGATCCTCAAGGGTTGTTTCGAGGCCGCCGCGCTCTTGGACGAGGGCGACACCATTCATTTGGTGGGGGATGAGCCGACGATCCGGGCGGCGCTCGACGCCAGCGGGTTGGATGCGGCGAAGAAGTCGATTTATCACATCGTCCACACGACCGAAGTGATCGAGATGGCCGACTCGCCGGTGGAGGCGATCCGGGGGAAACCGGACAGTTCGATCTCGGTGATGTGCAAGATGGCGGCCAAGGGTGAGGCCGACGTGGTGATCTCGGCGGGGAACACCGGGGCGTGTGTGGCGGCGTCGCAGTTGCGGATGCGGACGCTGAAGGGGGTGAGCCGGCCGGGGATCGCGGTGGTGCTGCCGACGTTCCACGGGCCTATCGTGATTTGCGATGTCGGGGCGAACATCTCGCCGAAACCCAAGCATTTGCAGCAATACGCGATCATGGCCAGCGCATACGCGACGGCGGTGTGCGGCGTGAACAACCCGCGGGTGGGGCTGTTGTCGATCGGCGAGGAGGATGCCAAGGGGACGACGATCGTGAAGGAATCGCGGAAGTTGATGCGGGATGAGCCGCAGATCAACTTCGTCGGGAACGTGGAGGGGCGGGATCTGTTCAAGGGGGTGGTGGACGTGGTGGTGTGCGATGGGTTCGTGGGGAACATCGTGCTGAAGTTCACCGAGGGGATGGCCGAGGGGCTGTTCCAGACGATCATGGCGGAATTGCAGGAGTTCGCGCCGGACATGCTTGAGCAGTTCAAGCCGGTCATGAAGAAAATCTATATGAAGCACGATTGGCAGGAATACGGCGGGGCGCCGCTGCTGGGCGTGGGGGGCTACAGCCTGATCTGTCATGGCAAGAGCGACAGTCGGGCGATCAAGAACGCGATCCGGGTGGGCAAGCAGTTGGCGATGAGCGGGGTGAACGCGAAAATCGAGTCGAACATCGCCGCGAGCATTCCGGTGGTCGAGGACTGAAGGTCGCCGGCGAAATTCCGATCCGGTCGCGTGGGGCGCGGTGTCGGCGGGGTTGGCGGGCGGTGAATCCATTTTTTTCCCAGCCGGCCGGGAATCCCCGGTCGGATCGAGGTGATCGCAACACGCATGTCCAACCACGTCGCCAAAATCGCCGGGACCGGAAGCTGCCTGCCGGAGAACCGACTGACCAACGAGGATCTATCGAAGCTGGTTGATACCAACGACCAGTGGATCGTGCAGCGGACGGGGATCCGGGAGCGTCGGATCGCGGCCGAGGGGGAGACGACGGCGTCGCTGGCGACGGAGGCGTCGAAGCGGGCGCTCGAGGCGGCGGGGATCGAGGGCAAGGACCTGGATCTCATCATCTGCGCGACGATCACCCCGGAGATGGTGTTCCCGTCGACGGCGTGCTTCATCGGGGCGGCGTTGGGGGCGGCGGGGGTTCCGGGGTTCGATCTGTCGGCGGCGTGCAGCGGATTCATCTACGCGCTGGCGACGGGGGCGATGTTCATCGAGTCGGGGCAATACGAGAATGTGCTGGTGCTGGGGGCCGAGACGCTGAGCCGGATGGTGGATTACACGGACCGGGGGAGCTGCATCCTGTTCGGCGACGGGGCGGGGGCGGTGGTGCTGCGTCGGTCGGAGGATGCCAATCGGGGGCTGATTTATCATTCGCTGCACGCCGACGGGAACGGGGCCGAGGTCATGAAATGCCCTCCGGGCAGCCGGCATCCGATCAACCAGGAGATGATCGACAAGCGGCTGCAATACATGCAGATCAAGGGCCGGGAGGTTTACAAGTTCGCGGTGAGCCGGTTCGAGGAGCTGATTCGGGATGCGATGGACAAGTGCGGGCTGACGCCGGAGACGGTGAAGTTGATCGTGCCGCATCAGGTGAACCAGCGGATCATCGACTCGGCGATGGAACGGCTGGGAATCGGGCCGGAGAAGGCGCACGTGAACATCGACCGCTACGGGAACACGTCGGCGGCGAGCATCCCGATCGCGCTGGACGAGGCGGTGCGGCAGGGGCGCCTGGAGGCGGGGGATGTGGCGCTGTTCGTGGCGTTCGGGGGTGGGCTGACGTGGGCGAACGCGGTGGTGAGGATGTAGGTGGGAGCCGTAGGCGGTAGGCGGAAGGAAGGTAGGCGGAAAGTCGGTTTGCAACTCGCAACTCGCAACCCAACACACTTACACACCGGAATCGGAGCGACGCGATGGCCAACGGGACTTATATATTGTGTCCGGGGCAGGGGGCGCAGGGGGTGGGGATGGGTAAAGGGGTGTATGAGGCGTCGGGGGCGGCGAAAGAAACGTATGAGTTGGCCAACAAGGTGTTGGGGATCGACCTTTCGGCGCTGTGTTTCGGGGGTCCGGAGGAGCGGCTGAACCAGACGGACATGAGCCAGCCGGCGATCTTCACGACTTCGGTGGCGAGCTTCCGGGCGGGGGTGGCGGCGGGGAAAATCGATCCGGCGACGGTGACATCCTATGCGGGGCTTAGTTTGGGGGAATACACGGCGCTGCACTTGGCGGGGGTCTTCGATTTCGAGACCGGGCTGAAACTGGTGGCGGCGCGGGGACGGCTGATGCAGGCCGCGGCCGATGCGAACCCGAGCGGGATGGTGGCGATCATGGGGGCCGACCACGCGGCGGTGGACCGGCTGTGCGCCGAGTGCGCCGATGAAGAGGTGTTGGTTCCGGCCAATTACAACGCGCCGGGGCAGGTGGTGGTGAGCGGGGGGATTTTCGCGTGCCAGCGGATCCAGGCGGCGGCGGAGGCGGCGGGATACAAGGCGGCGGCGCTGAAGGTGGCCGGGGCGTTCCACAGCCCGCTGATGGAATCGGCGGCCAAGGCGATGACGACGGAACTGGAGGGTGCGTCGTTTTCGGCGCCGGCGAAGGCGGTGTGGTCGAACGTGTCGGCGGAGTTGCACGATTCGGTGGCGTCGATCAAAATCGCGTTGATCGCGCAGATCGTTCGGCCGGTGAAGTGGGAACAGATCATGACGAAACTGGCGGCGGACGCGGGGGGACGGTTCGTGGAGCTGGCGCCGGGTCGGACGTTGGCGGGATTGGCCAAGCGGATCAACCGGCGGTTGCCGATCGAGAGTTTCGCCGGCGCCGACGCGCTGGCGTGAGGTTTTTGACCGCGGATTGGCAGCCGGTGGGCGGTGGCGAGTGGACGGTGACGAGTGGCCGGTGGCGCGATGGCGGTGGAAGGCTGGCGGTGGCGGGTTTACGAAAATGTTGGGGTGCGATTGGGGTGCGATAGGGAAGGCGGAATCATGAACCAGAATCGGGTGGCGATCGTGACGGGCGGATCGAGGGGGATCGGGGCGGCGATCGTGCGGCGGCTGGCGGCCGACGGGATGCACGTGGTGGCGGTGGCGCGGAACCTCGAGAAGCTCAACGCGGTGGTGGCGGAGGTGATGGCGGCCGGGGGGAGCGCCCAGGCGATGACGTGCGACATCGCGGACTCCGGGGCGATCGAGGCGATGGTGAACGCGGTGGCCGAGCAGCACGAGCGGATCGACGTGCTGGTGAACAACGCGGGGATCACCAAGGACGGGCTGATTCTGCGGATGGAGGATGCGGACTTCGATTTGGTCATCAACACGAACCTGAAGAGCGCGTTCGTGGCGATTCGGACGGCGGCGCGGAGCATGATCCGGGGGAAATACGGTCGGATCGTGAACATCAGCTCGGTGGCGGGGGTGGCGGGGAACAAGGGGCAGGCGAATTACGCGGCGAGCAAGGCGGGGCTGATCGGGCTGAGCAAGAGCGTGGCGAAGGAATTGGCGGGGAAGAACGTGACGTGCAACTGCGTGGCGCCGGGGTTCATCACGACGGACATGACCGATGTGCTCAACGACCAGATCAAACAGGGGGTGAAACAGTTCATTCCGCTGGGTCGGTTCGGCAAGCCCGAGGAGATCGCATCGGCGGGGGCCTTTTTGGCCGGTGATGACGGGGGGTACGTGACAGGCCAGGTGCTGTGCGTGGACGGGGGGATGGTGATGTGAGGGTCGGG
>JBBSAF010000119.1:0-7970 GCA_038252525.1 Tepidisphaerales bacterium | reverse complement strand
GGGAAGGTGCACGGGACGACGGATATCGAGCCGAGGGATGTGACGGGTCGGTGAGGGGGTTGGCAGTTGGAAGTAGGCGGTTGGCAGTAGGCGGTTGGCAGTAGGCGGTAGGCAGTAGGCGGTAGGCGGAAGGAAGGTAGGCGGAGGGGACGAACGGAACGCGGCGTCATCACTCGCAACCCACAATCGTGAACGGTAGGCGGAAGGAAGGTAGGCGGAGGGGACGAACGGAACGCGGCGTCGTCACTCGCAACCCACAACGCGCCACTTACAACCTACAACTTACCACTTACAACCCTCTTCCACTGAGGCGGCGGCGAACGTGTCATCAACGCCCGGACAACTCGACGGTCGGATGCGGCGGTACGGGTTCAATTGCGCCTATTGTTCGTCGCGGCTGGAGGCGGCCGAGGGACAGGGGGGGCAGGAGGGGCAGTGCCCGACGTGCGGCAACTCGATCGTCATTCCGCTGCTGGACCGGCAAGGGCGATTGGTCGATCCGTTCACGCGGAAGATCATCAAGCCCGATCCGCATCCGGTCCATGCCTACGCGGCGGCGGGGGGACGGGCGCCGCGGATCCTGCGCGAGCCGGACGGGGCGCAACATATCCTGTGTCCCAAATGCCAGACGCTCAACTCGATCGCGGCCAACGTGTGCCGGACTTGCCAGATGCCGTTCACGATGGAGGGAATCAGCGCCCGGCCGGCGGGCCAATCGGACGGGTTCGCGGTGGCGTCGCTGGTGCTGGGGATCATCGGCATCCCGTCGGCGTGCGCGCTGATCCCATCGCTGCTGGCGGTGGTGTTCGGGGTGTTGGCGCTGGCCAAGGACAAGGGCGCCGGCGCACGCGGGGGGCGGGGCATGGCGATCGCGGGGATCGTGTGCGGAGGGGTGGGGCTGCTGCTGTTCGCGCGGGTGATCCTGTCATGAAATCGACCGCAGGGCCTCGTATTTCTCCTCGGCCTCGGGTTTGCGGAGGTAGATCGGGGTCAATCGGTCGGGATCGGCGAATTGTCCGGCGGCGGCGAGGATCAGTCCCAATCGCGCGACGGTTTCAGCGCGTCCGCGCCACAGGTCCGGGGGGGTGACGATCACCGTCGGATCGTCGGGAATGGCGGCGCGATGGAAGGCCAATCCCTCGCCCATGAGGTGAAGCGGGCGCGCGGCGGCGGCGATCATTTTCGACAAAAAGTCCAGACGGGCGGGGCCGCGCTCGATCCAATGGCCGTCGATGCGCTCGAATCCGCCGGCGAAGACCTGCCCGCGCTTGGCATCCAAGACGACGAGCAGGTGCCGGGCGTCGATCGGGGCGTTTTCGGCCAGAACGCGGAGGCTCGGCACGGCGACGATGGGGATGTCGAGGGCGAACGCGAGGGTCTTGGCGACGGTGACGCCGATCCGCAGCCCGGTGAACGAGCCGGGACCGACCGAGACGAACACCGCCCGCAGGTCGCGCGGGGTCCGACCCTGACGGCGGAACGATTCGTCGATCAGGGGGATCAACTCGGCGGCGTGTTTCAGGCCATGGGGAAACAGGCGATGGTCGAGCAGGGCGCCGTCGTCGACCAGCGCCAGCGATCCGTCGCGCCCGGAGGTTTCAAGGGCCAGGGCAAGTCCGTCCACGCCGGCGATTATGGACAAACCGGCGCGGCTGGCAAATCGACGCGCCGGCGGTTCCCCCGCATCAATCGGGTCGGCAAACATGCCGCAATGTCCATGCCATGGCCGAGGATCGGCGAAGAAGGTGGGAACACAGCAATTTCTCGCTATGTCGAGTGGAGGGTGACGAAGAGCATGACGGCGGCGACGGCCATGACCGCGGTGGCGATCCATCCCATGGCGTGCAGCCGACGCGAGCTCCGCTCGATCTCGCCCATCACCTTCTTGCTGCGGGCCATCAGCATGACGATCACCATGATCGGCACGGCGGCGACGCCATTGATGACCGCCGACCAGAACAACGCCTTGATGGGGGTCAGCCCGGTGAACTGCTGCACCTCGGGGAAGTTGATGGCCAGCCCGAGGAGCATCGACGCCGCCAGCACCATATAAAACCCTTTGGCGCGGCGGGGCTGGTAACGCAGTCCGGTGCGCCAGCGCAGCGCCTCGCCGACGGCGTAGGCGGCGGACCCGGCCAGCACCGGAATGGCGAGCAGTCCGGTGGCGATGATGCCGATGGAGAACAGTAAAAAAGCCGCCCGACCGGCGATGGGGCGCAGGGCCTCGGCGGCCTGGGCGCTGGTTTGGACCTCGTGGATGCCGTGGCTGTGCAGGGTGGCGGCGGCGGACAGGATGATGAAAAACGCCACGAGATTGGAGAATCCCATTCCGACATAGGTGTCGATGCGGATGCGGTCGAGCTGCTCGCGGGCTTGGCGGGGGGCGCGCTTGAGGGGTTTTTCGCCGGGGTGGGTTTCGATCTCCTCGGTTTCCATCGACGCCTGCCAGAAGAACAAATACGGGCTGATGGTGGTGCCGAGGACCGCGACGAAGGTGGCCCAATAGGCGCCGCCGCGCTGGAAGGTCGGCCAGAGGGCGGCCTTGATGGCCGACGCCCATTGCACGCGGGCGAGCAGCGCCGTCAGGAGGTAGGCGAGCAACGCCATGGCGAGGATCTTGAAAATGCCCGACATTCCGGCGTAGGAGCCGAACATCTGCAGGGCGATGATGGCGCAGACGAAGAGGCCCGAATAGAGCAGGGCCGGCCCGCCGATGAGGAGTTGGACGGCGGCGCCCATGGCTCCGATGTCGGCGCCGATGTTGATGGTGTTGGTGACGACGAGGATCCCCACGATGGGGAACAGCACCCACGGCGAATAATGCCTGCGGATGTTGCCGGCGATGCCGTGCCCGCTGACGCGCCCGATGCGGGCGCTGATTTCCTGGATGGCGGCCATCAGCGGCAGGGACAGGACCATGGTCCACAGCAGTCCGTAGCCGAAGGCGGCGCCGGCCTGCGAATAGGTGGCGATGCCGCTGGGATCGTCATCGGATGCCCCGGTGATGAGGCCGGGACCGAGGCGCGAAATCCAGGACTTTTTTTTCTTCGGCGGCGGGGTGTCCATGGCGACGGCCGGGGGGACGGGGGCGGTGGTCATACGTTGGGTCTCCGAGGGTGTCGTGGAGGCCGGTGAGCAACGCCCGTGCCGGTTTCTTTTACGGGCGATGCCGGTCTGCAAAACGATCGGTCGGCGGGGCGCGGGTCGATTCAGCGCCGGGAGATGAACCGGCTGGCGTCATCGAAAAACCGCAGCGGTTTGTCGCGCCAATCGCCCGCGTAATCGACGCCGATGCGGGGGGTGGCGCGGATTTCAGCGGGTCGGGCGCCGTCGTCGATGAAAAAAAGGTCGCCGCGCGTCAGGTCGGCGCCGTAAAAGCCACGTTTGATGTCCATGGCGCGGCAGAGCTTGCCGGGACCGGAAAGGTCGGCGCCGTCGAGTCCGCTCAGTGGCTCGGCGGCCCGCAGCAGGACGGCCTGGGGCTCGCCGACTTCGCCGCAGACGACGTTCAGCAGGTGGTGCATTCCATACACCAGATAGACATAGGCGAACCCCGGCCGGCCGAACATGACCTCGGTGCGCGGGGTGCGCCCCTTGGCGGCATGACAGGCGAGGTCATGGGCGCCGACATACGCCTCGGTCTCGACGATGCGGGCGCGCCGGATGAGGTCGCCGTCGCGCCGGACGAGGATCTTGCCGAGGAGTTTGCGCGCCAGCGTCTCGGCGTCGGTGGCGTGGAAGGATCGGGGCAGGGCTTTGGGCATGGGTGCGTCGCGGATGCACGATCGGGGTCGTCCGCCGATGCCCGGCGGGCTTGAACCGCTGAGTCATGATAGTCGCGGGATCTCGCGGGCGCCTCGTCCCCATGGTGTCCACTTGGCGATCAAGCGATGTTGAGGAAATCAGCGAGGCGATTCATGAGTCGCGGGGCCGCCTCGGCCCCGTCCGGGGGGTATACTGCTCGCGGCCTTCCATGAGACATTCGCTATGGCTCGGAACATGCGTCGCATCGCGTGTTTACCCAAGCGAGTTGTCTCAATAGGGCCGGCGAGCAGCATAGCACCGGGCGAAGATGGGTTTTGAGGTTGTGAAAACCCCCGTTGAGCGCCATTCCCATCGGCTTGAATTGGAAAGGCGGGGGCGAGGCGCCCCCGCGACATGAAAAAGACGGCGGTTGGCCGGTGACTTGTGTATAGCAACGGGCCGAGGTGCCTCGTTCTTATACACAAGCCGCCCCTTGTCCCCGGTGATTCATGTAGCTCAGCCGCCCCCGGCTGAGGGAAGGGTGATTGGCGTGTCAACGGGGGACACAGCCGAGGGCGGCTATGCCACATATCTCTCTGCAGAGGCATATTTTAGGGTGGGGGAAGACTTGTGTATTACAACGAGGGCGAGGCGCCCCCGCGACAATGGACGGGCATCCTCAAGTCGGCCGTCTTGGGAAGGCGTCCCGGCCACGGCGAAAATGCACCGGGGTGGTCGGGGTCTCGCGTGGGACGGGGGGGTTGGGTAGGATTCCCGGCGCGCTGGCCGATTTCCGGTCGGGCTTTACAGGGAGAGATCGTATGCGTCGAATCGGATTCTTGTCGTTGGCGGCGTTGGTGATGCTCGTCGGCCAGGTGAACGCGCAGGCGCCCACCACCGCGCCGGCGTCGGAGCCGGAGCCGGCGATGGTCGAGAACCCGCAGTTCAAGGCGTGTGCGACATTCAATGTCGGCTCCGGGCAGGTGATGGAGGTCGCCATGGGCGAGGGGGACCATGCGATGAAAATGAGCACGAAGCAGACGCTGGTCGAGAAGGGGGATGAGGAACTCACCGTCGAGGTGGTGGCGACCATGGAAATGGGCGGACAGACCCGCACCATGCCGGCGCAGAAGCAGAAGGTTCCGGCCAAGGCGCCGGACCAGGGGATCAAGGAACTGGGCCACGAGAGCGTGACGGCGGCGGGGGAGACGTTCGACACGGTGGTGTATCAGTTGGAACAGAAGAGGATGACGATGAAGGCGTGGTTCAGCGACAAGGTTCCGGGCGGGATCGTCAAGATGAGCATGACCGGGTCGCAGGGGAAGCTCGAGGGGGAGCTGAAGAGCTATGAGGTGAAGTGAGTCGGGAATGATTTTTCGGAATGGGACCCGGCCGGGCGCGATGATCGCGTTCGGCCGGGTTTTTTGGTTTGGGGGAAAAACGGGGGCGGGGCGCCTCGTTGTCATACACAAGTCGCCCGCGCCCCCCCCCCGGGCTTCGTGTAGCTCAGCCGCCCTCGGCTGAGTGAGGGGTGAATCGCCTGCGCACGGGGACACAGCCGAGGGCGGCTATGCTACATATCTTTTGGCAGGAACGGAGTTTAAGGTTGAAGTGGACTTGTGTATAACTATGCGTACGAGGTGCGCCCGCGACAAAAGGGCGATGCCATCGCGCGAACGCGGGGGCGGCCCTGACGGTCGCGGTTCGTGGGAAAACGCGTGGGCGGGACGGCCCCGCCAGGGAAAAATGAAAAGGTTCCCTCCGGTCGAGGCCCGTTGGGGCGGGCTTGGCGGGCGGGCGATGGAAAAATGGCGGGGGGGCCGTACAATCGGCTCAACGCATGGGGCGGGGGTGTTTTTCAGGACGGAACGACCGGGACATTGGACGCGCTGAAGAGCCTATTCAATCGGACGATCAACAGCGTGCCGTTCGGCATCGCGGTGATGTTGGCCATCGGGGGGTACATTGCCATCGGGTCGGGGCTGCCCTCCGTGCGGGCGGCGTTCGAGATGACCGACATGCAGTTTTTCAACACCTGGGTGCTCAAGGGGCTCATGGCGCTGTTGGTGGTGAGCCTGGTGACGGTGACGTGGAGGCGGATCCCGTTCACGCCGCCGAGGTATGGGGTGTGGATGGTGCACTCGGGGATCATCGTGCTGATCTTCGGGATGGCGGCCTATTACGCGACCAAGCGCGAGGGGATGGTCATGGTGCCGCTGGGGGGGACAGTGGGGCATTTTTATGATGGCGAGGAGCGGGCGCTGTTCCTGCGGCCAAGCATGGCGGGGCGGGGGGGGATGCCGGCGGCGATGGTTCCGTTGGGGGAGTTGCCGAGGTTCGGGACCTATGAGCCGGACGACGCGGCATCGGCCAAGGCGCTGGGCCGGGCGGGGCTGATGGGGATCGAGCCGAAATTGTGGATGAAAGGCCCGGCGGACGCGGCGGCGACGGAGCGAAAGTTGGGGGAGGCGATGGGGCTGAAGGGTCCGCTGACGGTGGACATCGTGGGGTATTGGCCGTACGCGACGATTCAAACCAAATGGGTGGAGGATGTGGCGGGCGGCGCGGTGGGGATCGTGCTGTCGTTGGATGCCCCGCACCTTCAATCGACGGCGACGCTGAGCCTGGTGGCGTCGGACCCGCAGTCGGCGGGCACGACGGTGGGGGATGCCGAGCTTGAACACCGGCAAATGTCCGATCCCTCCTCACTGAAATTGATGGAGTTGGCGGCGAAACAAATCCATCGGCTGGCGATCCAGGTGGGGGAGTATGACCAGACGATGTATGTGTCGCCGGGGCGGGAAGTCGCGCTGGGGACGAGCGGGTATTCGTTCACGGTCGAGGATTTCAACCCGGCGTTTCCGGCCATGAACGGGCAAGTCGTGCCGCTCTTGACGCTGATGGTGAAGACGCCGACGCAGACGTTTCGGCGGCAGGTCATTCCCGATCGGGCCGCGCCGACGGATTGGAAGCTGGGGGTCGAGGGGGCCGGGCCGCTGGGCAAGCGGCAGACGGCTCCGCTGGATGCGAATCTGAAAATCGCTTACACGTTTTCCGACCCGATGCGCCTCTCGCCGCGGGAATCGGCGGTGAAGCACACGTTCGTGACCGCCGGGGAGAGGACGGTGGACTTGGTGACGGGTTTGGCGGCGCCGACGCGGGAGGTGGAGATGGAGGGGGGCAAGGGGGCGTTCGATGTGATGTTGGACGGCGGTCCGGTGCACATCGCGGTGAGTCGGTCGGACCATTTGCGACGCGATGACCAGGTGCGACCGGTTTCGGCGGCCCAGCGCAACCGGGATGACGCCACGGCGGGGACGTATCAGATCGTGTTGGTGAAACTGACGGCGGGTGATTTTTCGCGGGTGGTGGCGGCGCCGTATCTGCCGTATCTGATGGAGCATCCCGAGGAGTGGAACGGACCGATCGTGGAGATTCCGGGGACGGGCGCGGCGGTGCAGTTGCAGTTGGGCCGGACGATGTGGCGGCTGCCGGTGGCGGTGACGCTGGAGCGGTTCGATCTGGAGCATTATCCCGGCGGGGCGGTGATGGGGGGGATGCCGCGGGATTTCATCTCGACGCTGCGGTTGGAGGATCGGGAAACCGGGCGGGTGGTGGTGGATCAGGCGCGGATGAACCATCCGGTCTATTATCCGCCGGGATTGACGGGCAAGACGTGGACGTTTTTCCAGGCGCAGTGGGATCCGCAGGGGCAGCGGTGGACGGTGCTGGGGGTGGGGACGCGGCACGGGACGTGGGTGATGGTGCTGGGATGCATCCTGATCGCGGCGGGGCTCATGTGGGCGTTTTATCTCAAGCCGATCATCATCCGGCGGATGAAGGCCAAGGCGCTGGCGGCGGCGGGGAGGAGAAAGGCGGAGGCGGCGTGACGGTGTTGGACGAGCCGCGCCCGTAAGCAAGCGATTATTTCTCTTTGAAATGTCCGCTCCCTGAAGGACGCGGTTTGTGGGGAGAAGGCGAAGGCGAGGCGCCTCGTTGTTATCCACAAGTCCGCCGCCACCGGCAGTCCCCGCGTCGCGGGGCCGCCTCGGCCCCGTCGGGGGGGGGGACGACCGGGCGAAGGCGGGTTTGGAGGTTGTGAAAACCGCCGTTGAGCGCCGCCCTCATCGGCTTGAATTGGAAAGGCGGGGGCGAGGCGCCCCCGCGACGTGGATACCACGGCGGTTGGCCGGTGACTTATGTATAAAAGGCGGGGGCGAGGCGCC
>JBBSAF010000118.1:0-8058 GCA_038252525.1 Tepidisphaerales bacterium | reverse complement strand
GGGCTATAGGGGGGACGGTTCGGGGCGGACGGGGGAGCGCGAACGACCATGAAAAAGACCCTCGCCTTGGGGGGCGAGGGTCTTTGGCGGCGCGCCCGCGGCTCTCCACTCCGGAAGACGCAGGGGACGAACGGGCCGAACCGGCGCGAAATGGCCTGGGGTCATTTCGCGGTCGGGATCGGCGCCGCGTCCATCGCGGCGGGCGCGGCCGATGACAATGCGTCGCCGTCGGCGGCGACGAAACCGTTCTCGGTCGGTTTGTAAAGCTTGGCGGCCGCGAACGACGCCAGTTGTTTGGACTGGGGGTTCGTGCCGGTTTGGATGTCGATCTGGTTGTCGCGGAGTCCGGCGTCGACGAGGTACGCGCGGACGGCGGCGCGACGGGTTTCGGCGCGGGGAGAGTCGGGGAGGTTGACGTAGACGCTCATCGGCTCGGCGTCGTCATCGTCGGCGACCATGGCGTCGAGCTTGGTCAACCCGAGGCTGTTGAGCCGGTCGCCGGTGAAATGATCGGCGGTGAGGGTGGCGTCGGCGCGGGCGCCGGCGGCGGCCTGGATGTCGGCGAAGCGTTGGGGGGCGCGGAGGGTGGTATCGGCGGGAAAGGCGCTGCCGTCGACGGCGGCGTCCTGTTGGCAACCGACGGTGAATCCGGCGGCGGCGAGCAGGAGGGCCAGGGTGTTGATGGGAAGCTTCATGGATCGTTCCTTGTTGCTGGTTGATGCATCGAACAAAAGCGGGGGCTACTTGAGCAGATCGCTCTTGACGAGGGTGATGATGAACGGACCGGCCATCACGATGAAGGTGGCCGGCAGGATGAACATGACGAGCGGGAAGCTGAGCTTGACCGAGGCCTTGGCGGCCATCTCCTCGGAGGCGTGCTTCCGCTCGATGCGGAGGCTGTCGGCGTGGATTCGCAGGGCGGTGGCGATGGAGGTGCCGAATCGCTCGGCCTGGATGAGCATGGCGACGAGGGATTGGAAGGCCTGGTTGGCGGTGCGGGCGCCGAGGTTGCGGAGACTCTCGGATCGGCTGAGTCCGACGCGGGTCTCCATGTGGGCGATGCCGAGCTCGCGGCTGATGCGCGGGTGGGCGAGGGCGAGCTCCTGTCCGACGCGCTGCATGGCCGAGTCGATGGTGAGTCCGGCCTCGACGCAGATGACCATGAGGTCGAGGGCGTCGGGGAGGCCTTGGGTGAGGGCTTTTTGGTGTCCGCCGATGGCGAGTTTGAGCCAGATGCGGGGGGTGAGATAGCCGAGCAGCCCGCCGACGCTGAGTCCGAGCATGGGGTTGGCGGCCATGGCGCCGAGGATGTAGCCGGCGATGGCGCCGGCGGCGAGGCAGAGAACCTTGGCTCCGATGACAACGCGGACGGTGGCCGGGGAATAGATGCCGGCGCGGGCGAGCTCCTTGCGGAGGGCGGACTGGGTCTCGCGCTTCTTGGGCATGAAGGGGCTGGCGGCGGAGGCGCCGAGGCTCTTGAGGAAGGCCCCGAGGCCGGTTTCGCGGACGGGTCCGGCGGCGGCCGCGGGGGCGGCGAGGCGTTCGCGCAGGCGGTCCTCGTCGCCTCGGCAGAGGTTGAATATCCAGTACGACAGCGCCGTGACGGCGCCGGCGACGGCGAGGAACAGGACGGTTCGGCTGTCCATGGGGTTTCCTTTCGGCTCAGCAGCGGACGGTGGTGATCTTGCGGATGGTGTAAAGCCCGAGGCTTTGCAGCACGAAGGCGGTGATGAGCAGTTTGATGCCCAGGGCGGTCTGGGTGAGCTGCTTGCCGTATTGGGGGCTTAGCCCGTTGATGATGAGGAACATGACGACGGGGAAGGCGACGAGGATGTATCCGGTGAGGCGTCCCTCGGCGGTCTTGGCCTTGACGTGCTGCTGGAGTCGGATGCGGTCGCGGATCATGCCGCCGATGTTGGTCAGCACCTCCGACAGGTCGCCGCCGGTCTGGCGTTGGATGAGCACGGCGGTGATGAAGAAGGCGAAGTCGTTGGAGTCGATGCGGGCGACCATCTCCTTGAGGCCGTCCTCGAGGGGTTGGCCGAGGCTGTGCTGGTCGTAGCAGCGTCGGAACTCGGCGTTGAGCGGGGCGGGCAGCTCCTCGCCGAGCATTTGCAGCCCGGTGCTGAAGGAGTGTCCGGCGCGGAGGATGCGGGAGAGGAAATCCAGGGCCTCGGGAATCTGTCCGGCGAGGCGGCGCTGCCGGCGGTTGCCCTTGGCGGCGACCATGAGGAACGGGATGTAGCCTGCGACCGCCCCGCCGGCGACGGCGACGATCATCGCGTCCATGAGGATCCAGCAGGCCATGAAGCCGACGAACCCCAGCCCGATCACGATGCCCAGGAAGCGGGCGAGCGACAGGTCGGGAAACGAGTGGAGGACGGCGCGGTGGAGGGTGGCCAGGGGGGACCACTTGACCAGTTGGGCGTCGAGTCCGGTGAGGCGGACGTCGGCCCGGACGGAGCGGGCCTCGGGGAGATTGGCGGCGGGTCCTGCGGCGCCGAGGCGTCGGGCGAGCTTGCGCTGATCGACGGCGTCGCCGAGGAACATCTGCCAGGCGCCCCAGAAGGCGAAGGCGATGGCGCCGGCGGCGGGGAGGATGAAAAACAGCGGGTTCATGGGGATCTCCGTGTGGTCGTTCAGGCGGCGTCGAGATTGCGTCGTTGGAACAGCTCGACGGGGAGCCGGATGCCGCGGTGTTCGATGCGTTCGCAGACCTTGGGTCGGATGCCGGTGGCGACGAACTGCCCGGTGGCGTGCCCGAAGCCGTCGACGCCCGACTGCTCGTAGCTGAAGATGTCGTGCATCTGGATCTGGTCGCCTTCCATGCCGACGATCTCGCTGACGCGGGTGACGCGCCGACGCCCGCCGGTGAGGCGCTGGGCCTGGACGACGAGTTGGATGGCGCTGGCCATTTGGTGGCGCATGGCGCGGATGGGGATGTCGTAGCCTGCCATGGCGACCATGACCTCGATGCGGGCGATGGCGTCGCGGGTGTTGTTGGCGTGGATGGTGGTCATGGAGCCCTCGTGCCCGGTGTTCATGGCCTGGAGCATGTCCAACGCCTCGCCGCCGCGGACCTCGCCGATGATGATGCGGTCGGGGCGCATGCGGAGGCAGTTTTTCACCAGGTCGCGCTGGGAGACCTCGCCCTTGGATTCGATGTTCGGCGGTCGGGTCTCGAGTCGCACGACGTGGGGCTGCTGGAGCTGGAGCTCGGCGGCGTCCTCGATGGTGATGACGCGCTCGTCGATCGGGACGTAGCGCGACAGGCAGTTCAGCAGGGTGGTCTTGCCCGAGCCGGTGCCGCCGCTGATGAGGATGTTGGTGCGGGCCTGCACGGCGGCCGACAGGAAGTCCATCACCGCCGGGGGGAAGGCGCCGTTGCGGAGGAGGTCCTCGAGCTGCATGGGCTTGGCGCCGAATCGGCGGATGCTCATGGCCGGTCCGTCGAGGGCCAGCGGGGGGATGATGGCGTTGACTCGGCTGCCGTCGGCGAGGCGGGCGTCGACCATGGGGCTGATCTCATCGACGCGCCGTCCGACCTGGGCGACGATGCGGTCGATGATCTGGCGCAGGTGGGCGTTGTCGCGGAATCGGACGTCGACGGGTTCGAGGCGGCCGCGTCTTTCGCAGTAGATGCGGTCGAATCGGTTGACGAGGATGTCGGTGATGGTCGGGTCCTTCAGGAGGGTCTCGAGGGGACCCAGGCCGAAGGTTTCATCCATCACATCGTCCATCAGCTTGTCCTGCTCGGGACTGCTGATGAGGCTTTTTTCGCTGGTGCAAAGCTCCTTGATGAGGTTGCGGACCTCCAGACGGACGACATCGGGGGGCAGCGCCCGCATGTTCTGCATGTCCAGTCGCTCCACGAGGCGCTGGTGGATGCGGACCTTGAGGGCCTGGAGATAAACCTGGCGCTCGGAGGGCGCGACGGAATGGAGATGCGCGACGGGCGCGGCGGGGGCGGGGCGCGGCGCGGGGGCGGCGGCGCCGGCGACGGCCGGGGGATCGACCAGCGGCGACGAAAGCGGTCGGGGCGCCGGGGGAATCGCCGCAAGCGTGGCGGAGGAACCGGATCGGGAAAACAAACCCATGATGACCATCCAATCGAATGCGGTGGCGACGGCGTGTGCGCGACGGATTGCCTGCGGCGGCTCAGGCGGCCTTGGCGCGGCAGGCAATCCGTCGCAGGCTGACGCCGATCTCGGACTTCGGCGCCCGCAGCACGACCGGTTCGCCAAGGTTGATGGCGGCGATGGCGCTCTTGAAGTCGTTGGGCACCAGCCACGAAATCTGAAGCCCCAGGGCGCGTTCGACCTCGGCCGGGTCGATGTCCCAGCCCTTCTTGACGAAGCGGTTGACCACCAGTCGCATCTTGGTCGATTCGATCCCCATGCGCCGCAGGGCGCCGACGTAGCGCTCGGCGTTCTTGGCGCTGGGGACATTGAGCTGCATGACCACGAGGTTGATGTCGGCGCCGCGGATGGCGGCGTGGTAGAGCGGGTCGATGGACATCATCGAATCGAGCACCACATAGTCGAACATCCGTCCCAGCACGCTCATCAGCCGCGTGAAGCCCTCGGCCGTGACCCGCTGGGTGTCCTCGGGCAATTCAGGGCGCGCCAGCAGCGCGACCTTGGAGTGGGGGTGGATGGCCAGGGCGTTGTCGAGCATCTGGCGGTCGATCTTCTCACCGGACGCCATCACGTCGGCGATGGTGTATCGCGGACGGGTATCGAACTGGCTGGCGACGCCGCCGCGGATGAGGTCCAGATCGAGCAGCGCGGTGCGCGAATGCTCCGCGAGGCTGGCGGCGAGGTTGCAGGCGATGGTGGTCGATCCGCATCCGCCGATGGTGGGCACCACGTGGAGCACGGTGGCGCGCTTGCCCATGCCGTGTTGCTGGGCGACGCGCTCGACGGCGGCGGCGAACTTCTCCTCGGCGATCGGCAGCGGGATGAACTCCTTGATTCCCAGGTGCATCGCCTCCATCAGCAGATTGGCGTCCACCGTCTGGCTCATCAGGAAGAAGCTGATGTTGGGGAACTGCCGGGGCAGATGGGCCACCTTGCGCAACGTGGCCGGGGCGTTGGGGTCGAGGTTGATGATGACCAATTGCGGCGCCTCGGAGTGGCTCAGCAGCGCCGGCAGCGGCTCGGGGTTGCCGAACTGGGAGGTCACATGCAGTCCGAACTGGCCGAGGAACGTCGCCAGCTCCTGGCGGTTGGCCTCATCGGCGTCGACGATCACGGAATTGATTTGGACGTACATATCGGTTTCCCGTCTCAAGAGAATCGTTGGCCCCCGGCGGATCATTCAGCGGGTCGGTGGCTGCGGGTCGGTGGCGGTCACGGGGGTGAAGCCGACCTGGCCGCGATAGACCGGCGCGGTGCGGTCGGACGCCCGCGTGGTCGGGGCGTGCCGCCGATCGGGCGCCGGTCCGCCGAGGTCCTGGTTCAGGAACAGCTCCCCGTCGGTGGGATGGCGCCAGGTCTCGCCGGGCAGGGCGGGGATCTGGTCGGGGTTCATCGCCTCGACGAGCCGGGGCGTCACCAGCACCACCAGTTCGGTCTCCTTGCGCTGGTAGCGAACCGAGCGGAACAGCGCTCCCACCACCGGCAGGTCGCCCAGGATCGGCGTGACATCCTTGCTGGCGGAAACCGAGTTGTTCAGCAGTCCCGCGATGGCGAAGGTCTGTCCCTCGGCCAGTTCGATGGTGGTCTGCACCTTGCGGGTGGTCAGACCGGGGATCACAAAGCCGTTGAAGCGAACGGCGGTGGTGAAGTCCAGGTCGCTGACCTCGGGCGCCACCTCCAGGCGGATTCGCCCGTCGCCCATGACGATGGGGACGAACTTCAGTTTCACACCGAACTCGCGGTATTCGACGCTGATGGCCGGGGTGTCGGTTCCGCCGCCCTGGGTGACGGGGACGGGGAACTCCCCGCCGGCCAGGAAGCTCGCCTCCTGTCCGCTGATGGCGATGAGGTTGGGTTCGGCCAACATCCGCATGAGATTGTTCTGGCGCAGGGCGTTGAGGAACCCCGTGAGGGTGGTGTCGCCGATGCGGGCCTTGCCGAACAGCGTGACGGCGGGACTGGGGTTGACCACCGACAGGGCGCTGTCGGCCAACGTGCCGCCGGCGATGCCCATGGGCGAGACCTGTCCGATGTTGCTGCCGCCGAAACCCGTGCCGTCGCCGAAGCCGAAGTTGACGCCCAGGGCGCTGGTGGCCGAACGCGAAACCTCGGCGAAGCGGACTTGCAGCATCACCTGCTGCCCGCCGGAAACCTCGACGAAGTTCAACACCTTGCCATACCCGGCGGCGACCATCGACGCCTGCTCGGCCATCACCGCGCTGGGAACGCGGCCGCGGAGGACGATGGCGCCGTTGGCGCTTTCGGCCGTCAGCTTGGCCTCGGGGAAGACGCGCTTGAGCTGATCCTGCAACTGCGCGAGATCCATGGAGACCACGATGTCGAGCACCTGCGAGCGCTCGGCGTCGTCCCACACGATCACCTGGGTGGCGCCGGCCTTCTTGGCCGTCACCAGCAGGGTCTTGGGCCCGATGGCGTTGACATCGGCGATGTCGGGCTGGGCGACGCTGACGCGCTTGAACGGCGCGTCGGTGTTCAGCACGGAGGTCTTGCCCACCGCCAGGGCGATCGGCTTGGCGGCGCTGTCGGCGTTGGCGGCGGGCCGGGTGGCCGGCGCCGGTTGACCGAGGCTCGCGGGGACCGCGCCCAGGAGGGCGGCGGAGGCGGCGACGGCGCCGAGGATCGTGACCTTGGCCTTGCGGAGCATTGTGCGACGGGTGGTGTTCATGTTCGGCTCGTTTGGGAATGGTTCGTGGTTCATCGGCCCCCGGAACGCGATTACGGTTCGACGGGCAATCGGGTCACGGCGCCGTCCATCGGGCGCAGCTCGAAGGTCACGACGCTCTCGGCGCCGCCGCGGATGATCCGCACGCTGCGGGTCGGGATCGGCGCCGGGGCGGCGGCCACGGTCGCGGTGTCGGCCGGTCGGGTCGCGGGGGCTTGCACCGCCAAGGGCATCGTCGGTGAGCCGGTGGCGCCGCGGAGTTCGGCCAGGGTCACGCCGGCGACCGCCGGCTTGGCCTCGTCGCGATTGGACCGCAGCACCAGCCGCGGATGCGATGCGGCGCAAGCCAATTCGATCAATTGCGCCTCGGCCGGAGTGGCCAACAGGGTGACGCTCTTGGGCGCCTTGGCGTCGGGATCGGCGTCCTTGTCGGCGATGGGAGAGAGGCGCTGCCCGACGGCCGACACCTTCAGGTTCTGGCAAATCGTGCGGGTCATCACGCCCATCCCCTGCTCGACGGGGAAGGTGGCGACGACATCCACCCGGCAGCCGGGCGCCAGCAGGTTGCCCACGCCGCTGTATTCGTTGACCTCGATGCTCACCGCCCGCATCCCCGACGGCACCAAGGCGGCCAGGCCCTTGCCGGCGTCGGCGGCGGCCAGGAAGTTCTCGAAGACCGGCTGGCCCTTGGCCAACGTCGTGGCGGGGACGCGCCCCGCCACCTGGTCGATGCTGGTGAACGCGCCGAGCGGGGCCTTGGCCAGGGGGATCGACCCCAACGTCAGCAGGTCCATCGTCAGTTCGGCGCCGGGGGCCACGTCGTCCTTGACCATCACCACCTTGGTCGAGGTGGCGGCGATTGGGGCGCCGGTCGGGGTTTGGGTCATCTTCCAGCCGGCGACGGCGGCGACCAATCCGAGACTGGTGGCGGCCACGAGGGGAATCATTGCCTTGACATTCATGAGCGTTGCTCCGGTTTGCGTTGACCTACACGGTATTTTTCGGTTGGGGGGGATACGCGCTTTAGGCGGGGCGTCGAATAAATCGCATTGGGGCGGTCCAGTTTTTCGATGGCCGATAATCGTCGTCAATGTCGCCAGCGCGCGACGGCGGCGCGGGAAGTTCCGCGCCGCGACCGTCCGATATCCATGTCGCCGTCGATGGCCCTTCATGGGGGCGTTATGAGCCGCCTTCGACCCGCATGGCGGTTTGACCGTTGAGGACCATGGTTCCCTT
>JBBSAF010000117.1:0-8063 GCA_038252525.1 Tepidisphaerales bacterium | reverse complement strand
GATCTCATCGTGGAGGCGGGGTGGATCGTGGCGTTGGATCGGAGCGGATTGGGGGGGACGTTCGAGCGGCGGATCGACTTCGATCCGCGTCGGATCCTGTCGCTGGAGATCAAGCAGGTGGTGTGAGGGGATCATCCAAGGGCGAGAAGCCATTCAACGGGTTGAAGTAACGCTTGGGAGAGGCGGAACGAGGCGTGACGCGCCGTGACCGGGGGGGGCTTTGCATCGACACGGAAGAGGTCGCTTGAAGGGGAGGATTTTTGGGGTTGCGGGGTTTGCGGGGGTGGCATTACGTTGACCCCACAGTCAAGCGGCGCCGGGTGGCGTCGCACAACAGGCAAAAGGAGATGACCCATGCGTCGATTCATCGGAAGTTCGTTGGTCGCTTTGTTCCTCGTCGCCATCGTCGGATGCGAGACGGCGCCGAAAACCCAGGCCGACAAGAAGGCCCTCGTGCTGAACGCCGACGCGGCTTTGGCCCAAATGAAGGCCAGGGACGCGGGGCTGGGCAATCTGGTGTCCAATGCCCACGGGTATGCGATCTTCCCGGAGATCGGCAAGGGCGGCTTGATCGTGGGCGGCGCTTATGGGCGTGGCATCGTCTATGAGAAGGGCGTGCCGATCGGTTACGTGGAGTTGAACCAGGCGTCGGTGGGCGCCACCCTCGGCGGGCAGACGTACGCGGAGCTGCTCGTGTTCAAGACGGCCGATGCGTTGGGACGGCTGAAGAGCGGCAACTTCGATCTGGGCGCGGATGCGTCGGCGGTGGCGTTGACCGCGGGCGCCGCGGCGGGCGCGCGGATGGAAGGCGGGGTCGGCATCTTCGTCATGCCCAAGGGCGGGGCGATGGTCGATGCCTCGGTCAATGGCCAGAAGTTCAACTATGAACCGATGACCGCCGCGATGATGAACGATCTGAAGCAGAACATGAATAACAAGAATATGAAGTGATCGCTTCGCCGAGGCGATCAGCGGCCCGGTGAACCATGGGGTTCACCGGGCCTTTTTGTCATTATGGCGTGAAGAGGGGGTCGGAACGGGGAAGTCATGAAGGAATGTTGGGCGGGGCGGCCGCGCGGGGTGGGATGCGCCATGCTGTCGGCGTGGCGGGCATCTGGCTTGCGCGGGGTGGGAGAGGCGGACTCAACCGTTGCGGGGGCGGCCGGGGCGGGGACCGGGCCGGTCTCGCGACAAGAAGCGGGGGGTGACGCATACTCGCTGTGCTACACATCTTTGGGGTTCCCCGCCGCGGCCCGCATCCCGTTTTCATGTGGCGTGGGCGCCTCGCCCGCGTCCGACGGCGCGACCGGCACGGATGGGGTTTGGAGGGTGTGAAAACCACCGTTGAGCGCCGTCCTCACGTGCTTCGACTGGAAAGGCGGGGGCGAGGCGCCCCCGCGACGGTGGAATCGCCGCAGGCATGGGGGACTTATTGATATACTGCTCGCGGCCTTCCATGAGACATTCGCAATGGCTCGGAACATGCGTCGCATCGCGTGTTTACCCAAGCGAATTGTCTCAATATGGCCAGCGAGCAGTGTAACAACGAGGGTGGCGAATAGCGGGTGAGTCGGTCGAGGCTGTGGCGATGATTGGCCCGACGCGGCGAAGCGGGGGGGTGGCGAAACGCGAGTCAGTCGGCGGAGGCGGTGGCGCCGGGGCCGCCTTTGCTGAGGGGGCGCTTGTAGACCGAGGGGTTGTAGTTGACGAGGCTGGAGGCGATGTCGGCCGGGGGGAGGGGCAGGTCGGGCGACGGGGGGACTTGGAGATAGGCCAAGGCGCGCTCGAGGGTGCGTCCGGCGGCGGGACCGGCGACGGTGCCGCCGTAGTGGCCGAGGGATCGGTCGGGTTCGTGGATGCACAGGGCGATGACGAGTCGGGGGTTCTCGGCGGGAGCGCCGCCGATGAAGCTGGAGTTATATTTGTCGTCGGCATATCCGCCGGCGCCTTGGCTGATGTGGCTGGTTCCGGTCTTGCCGAAGATGTTCCAGATGTAACTGCGGGCGCCGGTGCTGGTGCCGCGGACGACCACATCGCACAGGACGCGACGGACCTCGGCGGCGGTGACGGGATCGACGGCTTGGGGCATCAATTTCAGGTCCGGCTCGGGGTAACGTTGGAGCAGGGCGCCCTCGGGATCTAGGGGTCCCTGGACCAGCCTCGGGGTGACGAGGCGTCCCCCGTTGCCATAGGCGCACATGGCGCGGGCGAGTTGCAGGGGCGTGACCATCAACTCGTAGCCTTGGGCGACCGAGGGGATGGAATAGTCATGCCATCGGGCGAGGGGATTGACGGCGCCGGCATCCTCGCCGGGCATTTCGACGCCGGTGCGACGGCCGAAACCGAAGCCGGTGACGGCGTTGAACAGTCGGGACTTGCCGAGGCGCTCGCCGATCATGGTCATGCCGATGTTGCTGGATTTGACCAGGACATCCCATGTCGCCAGCGGGCCGTAAAAGTGCACGTCGGTGATGGGCTTGCGGCGGAGGGGGGACTTGTAGGATTTGGCGGGGATGGGCCAGACCTCGCGGAGGCGGGTGACGCCCTGGGCGAGGGCGGGTCCGACGATGAAGGGCTTGAGGGTGGAGCCAGGCTCGTAGGGGACGACGATGGCGCGGTTGAGGCGGTCTTTTTGGGGCGAATCGTTGAGGCTGCCGGGGTTGAAGGCGGGCCAGTCGGCCATGGCGAGGATTTCGCCGGTTTGGGGGTCCATGACGACGGCCTCGCCGCGGGGCGCCTTGTATTTTTGGCAGGCGGCGGCGAGTTCCTGCTCGGCGATCATCTGGATATTGGCGTCGATGGTGAGCACGAGGTGG
Source organism: Tepidisphaerales bacterium (assembly GCA_038252525.1). Taxonomy (GTDB): domain Bacteria; phylum Planctomycetota; class Phycisphaerae; order Tepidisphaerales; family Tepidisphaeraceae; genus JBBSAF01. Next base: position 5,247 of record JBBSAF010000117.1, on the reverse strand, counting down.
CGGCCATGTTCGGCGGGGATGAAGTCCTCGGCGGCGACGGAGAGGGCGTGGCGTCGGGCGTCCTTAAGGCTGCGTTTGGCGCCGTCGCGTCCGGCGAGTTGCTTGTCGAACTGGAGCTCGAGGCCTTCGAGGCCATTGCCCGTGGAGCCGACCCCGCCGAGGAGGTGGGCGGCGAGGGAGCCCATGGGGTAATAGCGTTCGCTAGTGGGCATGAGCCCGACGCCGGGGATGTCGAGCTTGTCGATGGCGGCGCAGACGTTGTTGTCGAGGTGGTCGGCGAGTCGGACGAAGCGGGTTTCGGACTTGTCGGAAAGAAGTTGGCTGACTTCGTATGGATCGCGGTCGATCAGGCGGGCGAGTTTGGAAACGTCGTCGTCCATTTCAGCGAGCGTGCGCCCGTCGGCCTGGTAGCAATCAAGCATGAACTTGGGATCGACGTAGAGGGCGCGGGACTGGACGGTTCCGGCCATGATGACGCCGGTGCGGTCCCAGATGTTGCCGCGCCGGGCCTGAAGGGTCTCGGTCATGTGCTGCTGGCGTTCGGCGCGTCGGATGGTCTGCTGGCGGCCGTAGGTTTGCAGGTAGGCGACGCGTCCGGCCAGGGCGGTCATGGCGACGATGATCGCCAGGAGCACGACGGCGGCGCGGATGGGGGAGAGGGTGGTCATGGCGATGGCGGTCCTCCGGTCCGATAACCATCGGCATATCGAGGGCGGGGGGATGAATGAAGGGAGGAGGAAGGCAGTAGGCGGAAGGCGGTAGGCGGAAGGCGGAAGGCGGAAGGCGGTAGGCAGTAGGCGGAGGGCAGTAGGCGGAGGGCAGTAGGCGGAAGGCGGTAGGCAGTAGGCAGTAGGCGGAGGGCGGAGGGGGAGCGGAGGGAGACGGGGGGATACGCCGCGGCAGTGTTGGGAGCGGCGGTGGGGGGGTGTCCCATAACGTTAAAGTTCCGATCCGGGATGCTCCGATGAATCAATGGGACGGTCGGATCAGCCTCCGACTTCACCATTTCGCCCGGCCAAGGGACTGGCCGGCGCCCAACCAAGGAAGGTTCGCCAATGCGCACGATCGCCATCATCAATCAGAAGGGCGGCTGCGGGAAGACCACGACCAGCATCAACCTGGCCGCGTGTTTGGCCCGCTTGGGACAGAAGTCGCTGCTCGTGGATTTCGATCCGCAGGGTCACTGCGGGGTGGGGTTGGCGGTTCCCGAGGACCAGATCGAGCGGACGATCCTGGACACGCTGATCGAGGAGCGCGACGGACGGGTGTCGAAGGTCGGGGAGATCGTGTGGCAGATCGCCAGCAACTTCGACTTGGCGCCGTCGAACATCCGTCTGGCGGCGTTCGAGCAGATCTTCGCGGGGCGTCCGGGGCGCGACGACCGGCTGCGGGCGGCGCTGGCGCCGGTGGGGGGCAACTATGACTGGTGCATCATCGACTGCCCGCCGAGCGTGGGGCTGCTGACGTTCAATGCCCTGCGGGCGTGCGACGAGGTGATCGTGCCGGTGGAGACGGGTTTTTCAGCCTGCACGGACTGACGAAGATGATGGAGACGCTGGAGGAATTGCGCGAGCGCTGCGACAAGGAGATATTGGTCCGGGTGCTGCCGACGCTGTATGACACGCGGACGAAGTTGGCCCGCGAGGTCTTGGCGGAATTGCGGAGCAAGTTCCGGGAATACCTCATGGAAAGCACCGTCAATTTCAACACGAAACTGAAGGAGGCTGCGAGTTTCGGGCAGCCGATCACCGAATACGATCCGGGCAGCCGGGGGTACAAGGATTTCGTCAATTTGGCCAGGGAATTGATGGGCAACCGCCCCATCGACATCGAGCCGGTGGCCAGCGAGAAGCTGTCGCGCCCGGCGGAATTGGTTCAGCGGGCGAAGCAACTCGCCCAGCTCACCAACATCCAGTTCGGTCGCAACACGATGCCCCAGGCGCCGGCGTTGGAACCGGCCGAGGAGGTGGCGTTGGGTGGGCGGCTGGCGACGTTGGAGGGACGAATGACGGGGGTGGCCGAGGCGCCGGCGAGCGGGCGCGCGGGGGTTCGGGGCGCCGACCGCGCCATGGCGACATCGGCCGGCGACCGCGCGGCGCCGGGCACGTCATCGGCGATCGCGGCCAACCGCACGGCCGAGCGCATCGAGGCGTTTTACGGGGTCAAGCAGGTGGGGCGCGAGGTGTTGTTCAACGCCAATTTCAACGAGGCCCGGACGGTGCAGGTGGCGGGCGATTTCAACAACTGGTCGCCGTACGCCACGCCGTTGTCGTCCAACGGGCGCTTGGGGGAATGGTGCACGCGGCTGCCGTTGCGGCCGGGGCGATATCGGTATCGGTTCATCGTGGATGGCAAATGGACCAACGACCCGCACAACAGCTATGTTGAAACCAATGAATACGGCGAGTTGAACAACGTGTTGGAAGTGGATTGATCGCCGCAGGGCGCCTCATCCAAATAAAGGTACCTGTCCCCTTTATTTGGAAGTAAAGGGGACAGGTACCTTTATTTACGGTTGCCGGACGAACTGGACGGATGAACATGCCGGATGCCTCCCAGCCCCATCCCCGCAGGAATCTCAGCGCCATCAGCCACTTGTTCCTGAGCGATGTGCGCGATCGCCAGACCGGGCACGCGCCGCCGCCGCGGCGGACGCCGCCGCCGGCGAATGTCAGCATCGACCTGACGGCGGAGGAGTTCGCCCGCATGTATGGCGGCGCCGACGCCGGTCCCCTCGACGGCAGCGCCCTGCGCATCGCGCCGGTTTCGGCGGTGCTGGGATCGCATCTCAATGGGCGGCAGTTCGACCGCGTGAAGGAATACGCCCGGCACCTGGCCGGTCGCGGCGAGCGCGTGGGGCTGATCGAGCTGGACGCCTCGGAGTTCCGGCTGATGTGCTTCGACTGTGTGCCGGACGGGGAGTCGGCTGCGGTCGACGAGCCGGTCGAGGCGGTCCTGGAGCCGCGTCGGATGGACGATTCGCTGTATGAACTGAATTGGGACGTCGATCGCTGGCTGCTGTTGTTGCCCAACCCCCGGACGCCCGAGGCGCACGATCTGCTGAGATTGGTCGATCATTGGACGGTCCTGAGCACGTGCGACCACGACGGGATCGTATCGTGCTATCGCACGTTGAAAGGGCTGAACGACGGGACGCCGCCGACGCTGACGATCGGGCTTCTGGATGCCCGCGACGACTCCGAGGCCGACCGCGTACACCGCAAGCTGTCGAGCGTGTGCCGGCAATTCCTGGGATGGACGGCGGAGGGATTCGAGATGGTGTTGCCGGCCCATTCGGTGGCCGAGCATGGGGTGCTGGTCTATCGACCGGTGCATGACAAGGGTCAACTGGCGGCGGCGCCGCAGTGGCTGATCGTGTCGCGATTCCTGACCCGCGCCCGCAACGGCGCCGAATCGCCCGAGGAGACGGCGCTGCGGGCGACTTCGGGCGATACGGCGCCCGTGAACGCGCCGTCAACGAATGCGAACGAGGGGGTCGCGCCCGCCGCGCCCGCCGCGCGAGAAGTGGCGCCCGCAGGGCGCGAAGTGATGGCCCCCGCGCGCGATGTGATGCGCCCCGCGAACGAAGTGATGCCCCCCGTACGTCAACTCGTGGTCCCCGCGCATGAAGTCGCGGCGTCCGGCGCCGCGAAGGAAAAGCCGAAGCACCGACATCTCGCCGACGTGGTGATGCCGATGTCCTTTCCGATACCCCTGGAATCGACGGTCGCGGCGCCCGCCGAAGTCGCGTTCGCCACCACCGACGCGCATTCGACGCCGGCAGCGCCGTTCCCCGCGGGGCGGTCGATGCGATTGTCGCTGGATGACGGAACAGGCCCCACGCAGCGGCGTTTCGCCCCGGCCGATAGCGTCGTTGACGTGCCCGGCGACGGCACGCCCGCAACGATTCTGGCGGCGTTGCTCGGGGCCGAAGGCGCCAATTTGGTCGAATGCCCCGTTCGGGCGCCGATGTGCCCCGACGCCCGGCTGTCGGTCGCCCGCGATGGGCGGCTCATCCTCGCGGGAATGGCCCGGCGCGGGTTGGACGATCTTTCGCCGATCGTGGCGGCCCACCGTTGGCTGGCGGAGAACGCCTCCCTGGTGGCGATGGCGATGCCGCAAATGGTCATCGACTCCAAGCGGGCGCCTGAGCTGAGGCTGTTCATCGACCACGCCGACCGTTCGGCCGGCACGCTGCGCGCGATCGCGTCGGGCGAGCACGTTTCGGTGCGCATCTATCGCAGCCTCAGTTGGCATGGGAAGACGGGATTGCTGCTGGATGCGGCCTGAGTCGGGGTCGAACGCGTGGCTTGGGCGCAATGGCGAGGGATGGGTGGGCGGAGGGTGCTCGATGGATGGCGGGGGCGCCCATCGCAATCGCCGGCGCGGCCGATATAATCCGCCGCCATGGTCAAAAAGTCCGAAAAAAACCGGTATAAGCGTGTCTTGTTGAAAATCAGCGGCGAGGGCTTCGCCCACGAGGGGGGATTCGGGCTGGAGGGGTCGGAACTGGAGAACATCGCACGGCAATGCATCGAGGTGGCGGATACGGGCGTGCAACTGGCGATCGTGGTGGGGGGGGGCAATTTCATTCGCGGGGCGACGTTCGCGGCCGAGGGGCACATCGAGCGGGCGACGGCGGATTACATGGGGATGCTGGCGACGGTCATCAACGCGTTGGCGCTTCAGGAGACGATGGAATCGCTGGGGCGTCCGACGCGGGTGATGTCGGCCATCGGCATCCAGAGCGTGTGCGAACCGTTCATCCGCCGGCGGGCGATCCGGCACTTGGAGAAGGGACGGGCGATCATCCTGGCGGCGGGGACGGGCAATCCATTTTTCACCACCGACACTTGCGCGGCGCTGCGGGCGACGGAGATCCAGGCGGATGTGCTGCTGAAGGCGACGAAGGTCGATGGGATCTATTCGGCGGATCCGAAAAAGGATCCGAAGGCGACGCGGTATGCGGAGATCACGTACGAAAAGGTGTTGGCGGACCGCTTGAAGGTGATGGATTCGACGGCGATCGCGCTGAGCATGGAGCGGAGGCTGCCGATCATCGTGTTCGACTTCAAGAAACCGGGGAACATCGCCCGCGTCGTCCGCGGCGAGGATGTGGGGACGCGGATCGTGCCGGCGGAGGCATGAGGGGGGGAGGCAGTTGTGGGTTGTGGGTTGCAAAGTCGAAAGTACTAAGTTGTAAGTTGTAAGTTGTAAGTTGTAAGTTGTAAGTTGTAAGTTGTAAGT
>JBBSAF010000116.1:0-8151 GCA_038252525.1 Tepidisphaerales bacterium | reverse complement strand
GCCGTTGCCGGGCCGACTGCATCGACGCCCTCGCCTGCACCAATTCGTATTCGCTCGCCTGCCGACGGTCCCCCATCGCCGTCATGGCGTCGCGTTTTTCGGACAATTCCGTCTCGTCCCGACGCAGGTCGGTCGCCGCGTCGTCGAGGCGGAATCGCTCATCCTCGACCTTCGACCCGACCTCCGCGACCCATCCGTGCAGGACGTGATATTCCTGCAGCGCATACGACAGCCGCAACTCCCGCAATCGAGTCGAATGCTCCTGGAACGTGCGTGCCCGCCCGGCCTGCACCTTGACGCTGCGGAGACGCTTTTCGACCTCCTCGAAAATGTCGTTGACCCGCAGAAGATTCTGATCGACCTTCTCGAGCTTCCGTTCGGCCTCGCGCTTCTTTTGCTTGAACTTGCTGATGCCCGCCGCCTCCTCGAAGATCACCCGGCGCTCCTCGGGGTTGGCCTCCAAGAGCGCCGCCACCCGGCCTTGTTCGATCACGCTGTAGGCGTCGACGCCCACGCCGGTGTCGAGGAACATCTCGCGGATGTCGCGCAGGCGCGACGAACGGTCGTTGACCTGGTATTCGCTGGTGCCGTCGCGGAACAACCGACGCCCCACCGCCACCTCGTCGGCCTCGAACGCCAACGCCCGGCTCCCATCCCCGCGCGGGGGATTCTCGAAGACCAGGATGACCTCGGCCATCCCCGACGGCTTGCGGTTGCCCGAGCCGTTGAAGATGACATCCATCATGGCGTCACCGCGCAGGCTCTTGGCCGATTGTTCGCCGAGCACCCATTTGAAGGCGTCGACGACGTTGCTCTTGCCGCAGCCGTTGGGTCCGACAATGCCGGTGATGGGCGCGTCGAAGACGAACTCCGTCCGGTCGGCGAAGCTCTTGAATCCTTGGACGATGAGTTTTCGCAATCGCATGAACGTGGTCCTCCGTGACCGTTGGCGCTCTCCGCGGCACCCCGCCGCGACCGCTCCACCGCCACCCTCGATCCACCGCCCGCGACCGCGCGGGCAGTGGATGCCTTCGACCCCGATCCCATCCTACCACATGCGGCGCCGGAAGCCACAATCGCCCCCACTCATTGTGGCCTGCCCTCGACGCTCTCGGCGCCGGTCGGGGGCGCGGGATTGAAATCGGGGATCGTGCCCGGATCGCCCGACGCCACCGTCGGGGCCTCGCCGATCATCCGCTCGATCGCCGGCGCCTCCTGCAACATGAACGTCGCCATCGCCACCGCCCCATCGGCGGCGTTCATCGTCAATCGTCGGGCGCCCGCCAACTTTTGCACCATCGCCACGATCTCGCCGTAGCTGAACGACAGGCTCGCCTCCCCCTCGGCCGACTCGCCCCCCAGCCGCGCCACCAATTCCGCGAGGTTGGGCCGGGACAGCACCTTCACCGGCTGGTTGACATCGCGCCCGCGATAAAACAGCGTCAGCACCTTGTTCTCCGGGTCCGACGCGATGCTCAGCGTCTCATCCAGCGCGGTGAAGACCACCGGCATGGCGACGGCCGTTTGATCGCCGAAAATCGCCAGCCGCGGCGTGCCCTGCCGACTGGCATACACCAGGGGCGAACCGCCGCCGGGGATGACATCGAGGATGAACTTGTTCTGCCCGATGACCTTGGAATAGATCGACGGGTCGGCCCGGTCGGCCAGGATGCGATACGCCTCGATCCGCACCAACGCCTGGTCGGCCTTCAGCAACCCCCGCAGGGACGAACGAAGCGATTGCGAATCCGGCATCGCCCCCATCACCTGCACCGCGCCCAGCCGGAAGGGGTTGTCGCGCGTTTGGGCGATCGACACGAGATTGCTCAACGCCCCGGCATCGCCGAGATACGCCGCCGCCCGCGTCGCGGCGAACGCCACCTCCATCGACCGATGGGTTGTCAGCGGCGCCACGAACGGCAACGCCCCCTTGCCCAGCGCCTCCCAACCGAATGAAATGTCCAGCAGCGGCGCGTTGGGCTTGACCGCCTCATCGGCCAATTCCCGCGCCATCCGCGCGGTGAACTCCGGCGAATCGTCCAGATACAGATGGTTCACCACCCCCATGAAATGCTCCCAATCCCCGCCCACGCGCCGCGGGATGAAGACCTTCACGATCCCCTCATCCTGCGCGAACGCCACCCCGTACCCCCCCTGCACCTTGGGCGCGTCGCCCAGTCCCTGGAATCGCTGGTCGATGCGGCGCTCGATGGCCTTGCTAAGCCGGAAATCGGCCTGTCGCAGACGCAACATCAGCGGCCAATCGTTCTTGGCCACCGCGCCGTTGGGAATGACGCCCGTCCTCATGCTGGCCCGCGCCCCGGTCCCGGCGCCCTCGGTCGAAAGGGCATACGCGGGGTTGATGAGGATGTCCCCCTTGGCCAGCCCCATGACGTTGATGCTGCCCTGGGGGTTGTTGGTTTGCGTGCCATTGAGGCGCAGCTCCATGAGCAGTAGCTGCCCGTGCGACAGACTGGTGGTGCGGTTGCCCTCGAGCGCCGACACGTAGGCGTCGAAGGACTGGTCCTTTCGCGTGCCCGGCGGGATGAACCCCTCGACCTTGACGATCGCCACCCTCGGGTCGGCCAGCACCTTGGACGGCGCCAAATCGCCCATCCCCTGGCTGGTCAGCCCGAAGCCGTGCTTGATCATGTCGCGGATGATGTAATCCCGGACGAACGAAGGCGCGGTCGAATCGCCGGTGTCGCGCAGGTTCACAACCAGCCCCCAGCCGGAGATCGGGAACGGCTGGGCGCCCTCCGTGTCGGTGTATTCGTAGATGGTGCCCTTGAGGAACCCCGGCACCTCCTTGGGCGGTCGCGTGGGATACCGCACCGTCGGCTTGGGCGGCGCCTCGGTGGCGCACCCCATGACCAGCACGAGCAGTCCCGCCATCACAAACGCAGTCGGAATTCGCAGCATGATGTCTCGTGTTGAATGGATGCCGGTGGCCCCTGGTCGGTGACCCATGCTCGGTGCTCGGTGCTCGGTGCTCGGTGCTCGGTGGTCGGTGGTCGGGCAAAGCCGGGGATATTCACCGCCGCTGCCTTGCCCCGCTGTTCCGCCTACCGCCCACCTTCCCTCCGCCTATTTTCCTTCTATTTTCCTTCCAGGAACAGCTTCCCCTGCGTCGGATCCTCGAATCGCTTGGCGTCGAGGACCGCCTTGGCCTCGTCCACCAGCTCCTCGAGGGTCTTGAATCGCCGGTAGACGCTGGCGAAGCGGACGTACGCCACCTGATCGACCCTACGCAGCCGGTCGATGATGAGTTCACCAATGGCGGTGCTGGGCACCTCGCGGTCGAATCGCCGCACGATCTCGTCCTCGACCTCGTCGGCGATCCGCGACAGCTCGCTGTCGGCCACAGGTCGCTTGAAACACGCCCGTTCGAGTCCGCTGAGGATTTTCTTCACGTCCCACGGCACCCGGCGCCCGTCGCGTTTGACGACGATGAGCTTGGTGTTCTCCTCGATCCGCTCGTAGGTGGTGAATCGTTTGGAGCAAGCCAGGCATTGCCGGCGACGCCGAATGGCGTGCCCGTTCTCGCACGTCCGCGAGTCGATGACCTTGAGCTTGTCCTTGTCGGCTTGGCAAAACGGGCATTGCATGAACGCCCAAGACTAGCGAGTGAGGTGGAAAAGGCAAAAGGGAGTTGTCAGTTGTCAGTGGTCGGTTGTCAGTGGAGAAAAAAGGCGGGACAGGGCAAATCATTTTCCGTCGCCAGCGATCGCGTCTCACTGACAACTGACAACTGACAACTGACAACTGACAACTGACAACTGACAACTGACAACTGGCAACTGGCAACTGGCAACTGGCAACTGCTCCCAGTGGAGTCATCGGGATTCGAACCCGAAATCCCACCATGCCATGGTGGTGTGATCCCATTTCACTATGACCCCGATCCGCCGGTCCCTTGCGAAACCCGCGTGCGGGACAATTTACACTCGCCCCCCCCGCTGTCAACCCTCCCGCCGCGTCGCACCCCCCTGTGCGTTTCCGCGTTTAGACCGCTTGCGCCATGCTTGACAGGCGCCGGGCCATCCATACGATGACCCCACTTGCCCGACGGCGGCGCCCGCCGCCCGAGGGACACGGTCGTCGAGAGGTCCGGCCACGGGGTCGGAAGGGTAGATGGACCGGCGTCTTCCGATGCGATCCGCCGTCGCCTTCCGCGATGGTCCTCTCCGACCCAAAGTTTTCGTTACCCCGTAGTGTAACGGTAGCACAAGAGATTTTGGCTCTCTTTGTCCTGGTTCGAATCCAGGCGGGGTAGATTCCCTTGGCGACCCGGCGATGCGGGCGCCTCACGAGGCGATCACGACCATGAGCGTCAGCGCGATCATCCTGGCCGCCGGCAAGAGCACGCGGATGAAAAGCCGCCTGCCCAAGCCCCTGCACGAAATCTGCGGCAAGCCCATGCTCGGCTGGGTGCTCGACGCCTGCCATGATGCCGGCTGCCGCAAGATCGTCGTCGTCGTCGGGCACGGCAAGGACGAGGTCATCGCCGCGTTCTCCCGCGACAAGCGAATCGAGTTCGTCGAGCAAACCGAGCAGCTCGGCACCGGCCACGCCGCCCGCATGTGCGAATCGGCCCTCAAGGATGAAACCGGCGACGTGTTCATCCTCGCCGGCGACGGCCCGCTCATTCGCGGGCAGGTCCTCAAGACCCTGCTCCACGCCCATCGCCAGGACAAGGCCGACGGCTCCATGGCCACCGCCATCCTCGACAACCCCACAGGCTATGGCCGCATCCTCCGCGACGAAGCCGGCGCGTTCCTCGACATCGTCGAGGAGCTCGACTGCACCCCCGAGCAGCGGGCCATGAAAGAGGTCTTCCCCAGCTACTACTGTGTCAAGACCGACGCCTTGATGTTCGCCCTGTCGAAACTGACCAACCAAAACGCCAAGCGCGAATACTACCTGACCGACGTTTTCGGCATCCTCCGCCGAAGCGGCAAACGCGTCCTGGCGGTGCAGGCGGTGACGGCCGAGGACGTGCTGAGCGTCAACACCCGCCGGCAACTCGCCGAGGTCGATGCCGTCATGCAGGATCGCCTCCAGGCGGCCATCCGCGACTCCGGCGTCACCCTCGTCAGCCCCGTCAACACCTACATCGAGGCCGGCGCCACCTGCGGACCCGAGAGCGTCATTCATCCGTTCTCGCACATCGGGCGCGGCGCGAGCATCGGCGGCGAGTGCGTCATCGGCCCGTTCGCCCGGATCCCGCGCGACGCGGTCGTGCCCGCCGGATCCACGGTCGCCGGCGTCATCCACCCCACCGGAAACCCCGACAAGGCTTGAAGGGAAGGGCGCCATGGCACAAGCGGACGCGGACAAACTCAAGCTCTTCACCGGGCGGGCCAACCCGCTTTTGGCCCAACGCATCTGCGATTACCTGGAAATCCCCCTCGGTCGCGGGCGAACCGAACTCTTCCCCGACGGCGAACTGATCGTCAAAATCGAGGAGGATGTCCGCGGACGCGACTGCTTCGTCGTCCAGCCCACCTGCCACCCCGTCAACGCCCATTTGATGGAGCTGTTCATCTGGATCGACTCGCTCAAGCGCGCCAGCGCCAGCCGCGTCACCGCCGTCATCCCCTATTTCGGCTATGCCCGTCAGGACCGCAAGGACGAGGGCCGCACCCCCATCACCGCCAAACTCGTGGCCAACCTCCTCGAGCGCGCCGGCGCCGACCGCGTGGTCAGCGTCGATCTGCACGCGGCCCAGGTGCAGGGATTCTTCGACATCCCCGTCGATCATCTGCACGCCGGGCCGGTCATCGCCCGCTGGTTCCGCAAGCTCAACCTCGCCAACCGCGTCTTCGTCTCGCCGGATGTCGGCAACGTCAAACGCGCCCAGGTCTACGCCAACATGCTCGGCGGCGAGATTTGCATCATCGACAAGCGCCGGCGCAGCGGCAGCCACACCGAGGCCAAGCACGTCATCGGCGATGTCGCCGGGCGAAACGTACTGATGGTCGATGACATGATCACCACCGCCGGCACCGTCACCGAGGCCTGCAAGATCCTGCGGGAACACGGCGCCAAGGACATCTACATCAGCGCCACCCACGCGGTCTTCGCGCCCCCGGCCATGGAACGCCTGGCCGACTGCCCGTTCACCACCCTCACCGTCACCGACACCATTCCCATCGGCAATCGCGCCGATGCCATCAAGGACCGCCTCGAGGTCCTCAGCGTCTCGGGGCTGCTCGGCGAGGCCATCCACCGCATCCACCACAACGCCTCGGTCAGCGCGCTTTTCAGGGAAGAGGGCGCCAAGCCGCCGGGGGATGAGGGATAACAGGTCATTTTTGCTACGAACAAGTCCGTGTAAACGTTCATTGGAGAAGTCATGGCATCGAAATCGGTTCAAGTGTCCGTTCAGCAACGCAGCGAACTCGGCTCCCGCGCCAACAAGCGCCTCCGCGAGACCGGCGCCGTCCCCGGCGTCATCTACGGCCACAAGGAGGCCGTCGTCCCCATCACCCTCCCCAAGAAGGAGCTTGTCGGGCACCTCGACCACGGCGCCCACGTATTCGACCTTTCCATCGACGGCAAGAGCGAGAAGGTCCTGGTCAAGGATGTTCAGTACGATCACCTCGGCCAAGAGGTCATCCACATCGACTTCGCCCGCGTCCGTCTTGATGAAAAAGTCCAGGTCACCGTCCCCCTCGAACTGCGCGGAACCCCCGCCGGCGAGGCCGAGGGCGGCGTCCTCCAACAAATCATCAGCGAGCTCGAGGTCGAGTGCCTTGTCACCGACATCCCCGAGCTCATCCGTCACAACGTCGCGGAAATGGCCTTGGATTCGGTCCTGCATGTGCGGGATCTGAAACTGCCCGACGGCGTGGTCAGCCTCATCGACGGCGACCTCATCGTCGCCACCGTCAAGGAAATCACCGAGGAGGCCGCCCCCGAGGCCGCCGAGGGCGCCACCGCCGAGCCGGAGGTCATTGGCCGCAAGCCCGAGGATGAGGTCGCCGAGACCGACGAGAAAAAGAAGTGAGCGGATGCCGATTCGCCCCGGCGCCGGTTGGATTGATATGAAGCTCTTGGTCGGACTGGGCAATCCCGGGCGCGAGTATGTCGGCACGCGGCACAACGTCGGGTACGATGTCGTCGATGCCGTGGCCCACCGCCTCGGACTGGTCGATTCGCCCGACGGTTTCAACCGCAAGGCGCGATCGAACTTCGACGGCCTGGCGATGGACTGCGTCGCGACGGTCGGCGGGACCACCGAAAAGGTCCTGCTCCTGAAGCCCACGACGTTCATGAACCTCAGCGGCAAGGCGGTCCAGTCGGCCATGGCGTTTTACCAGTTGGCGCCGACCGACATCCTGGTCGCCTTGGACGACATGGCCCTGCCCTGCGGGCGAATCCGGCTGCGGGCCGGCGGCTCCAGCGGCGGGCACAACGGACTCCGCGACATCGAGCGGGCCTTGGGGTCCGCCGATTACCCGCGGTTGCGGATCGGCATCGATGCCCCCGTCGGGCGCGTGCCGTGGAAGGATTATGTGCTCACCCGGTTCTCCGAAAGCCAGCGGCCCCTGGTGGCCGAGGCGGTGGACCGGGCGGCGATGGCGACACTGAAATGGATCGGCGCGGGCATCGGCCCGGCCATGACCGAATACAACGTGAAGGACGACCGCTGACCAAGGCTTCGGCCCGTCGACGGGAATCCAAGTTTTTTTTCAACAAGCGGCCGGATTGGACCGGCCAAAACCCAAGCTTGGGAGCGATTTCATGGCGGAAGCGAAACTGAATGTGTACGAGGCGATGTTCCTGCTCGGCGCCGCGGCGGTCGGCGATCAGGAGGCGGCTGTCAACCAATGCCGGCAGGTGATCGAGCGCCACGAGGGCCAGATCATCGTCTGCAAGAAGTGGGACGAGCGCAAGCTCATGTACGAGATCGAGGGCAACAAGCGCGGCCTGTACGTCATCTGCTACTACCGCGCCCCCGGCAAGTCCGTCACCCCCATCGAACGCGAGGTCAACCTCAGCGAGTCGTTCCTGCGGGTGCTCATCACCCGGGCCGACCACCTCACCGAAGCCGAGATGAACGCCGTCGAACCCCAGCCCATCCAGCCCCGCGAGGAGCGCATCGGCGGCTACGAGGAACGCGGCGGAGATCGCGGCGATCGCGGC
>JBBSAF010000115.1:0-8194 GCA_038252525.1 Tepidisphaerales bacterium | reverse complement strand
TGCTCCGGCCAGACCACGAAGTGCCAGTGATTGGGCATCAGGCACCATTCGAGGATGCGCAGCGGATGGCGCTGCAGCGCCTCGACAAGGATGCGCTCGAACGCGGCGTAGTCCTCCGGCTTCTTGAACAGCCGCAATCGCCCCGCCGCGCGGTTCCAGACGTGATGGACGTATCCGCCGGGTGCTTGTCGGGCGTGTCGCGGCATGGCGGGAAGCATACCACGCGACGGGACCGGCATGAAGAGCTACGTCCCCTTCATTCGGTCTACGGTCTTCATTCGGTCGGCATGAAGAGCTACGTCCCCTTCATTCGGTTTACGTCCCCTTCATTCGGTTATGAAGAGCTACGTCCCCTTCATACGGTTCTGGTGGTGGCGACGGTCTTCGCCGATGTTGTGTCGGGACCGGCGTCGGGGGGGCTATTCGCCTTGGCGTCGGTCGGCCTGCTGCGGCGGCCGCGATCGCGGGCGATTTGAGCGGGTAAAAATCAATCGGACGGCGTAGGATGGCGCCCCTCGGTTCGGCTTGGCCGGACGGATGGGCGCCATCCGCCGTTTGGGCCGCGGGATGCCGGCGCCCGATGGGTCCCAGCCGGCAAGACAATATCAAGCGGCCCACATCGGGCGGCGGGTTGGAATGGACGACGACGCGGTGGTCGATGAGCGGCTTGGCACGCATCTGGCGTTCGATCCCGACGGGGATTTCGATGGGTTCCTGCGCGCGGCGCCGGCCAAGGGTGCGGTTTACCGTTTGGCCGACGAACAGGGGCGGACGATTCAGTTGCTGAGTGTTGGCAACCTGCGGGCCAGCCTTAAACGACGGCTCGGCGGGGATGGAGCCGACGAGGGGCCGACCAAGCGGGTCGATTACCGCAAGCTCGTCCGCCATATCGACTTCGCCCGCGTGGACAGCGCCTTCGAGGCCGACGCGTTTTATCACGCCGAGGCCCGGCGGCTGTATCCCGACACCTATCGCGCCAGGGTCGGCTTCCACCCGGCGTGGTTCATCCATGTCGATCCCGACGCGGCGTTCCCGCGATACACCGTCACCCAACGGCTGGATGCGCCCGGACGATTCTTCGGGCCGTTCGACGACCGCCGGGCGGCGTCCAAATTGATCGAGCGGGTCGAGGACGCCTTCGACCTGTGTCGGTTTTTCAATGTGCTCGGCCAAAGCCCCGACGGCCTTGCGTGCGCCTACAAGCAGATGCACCGCTGCCCGGCGCCGTGCGATGGGTCGGTGTCGATGGAATCGTATCGGCGAATGGTCGCGTGGAGCGCCGACACGCTGGCCGACCCGTCGCCGCGACTGGCCGACCTGACGGACCGGATGAAATCGGCCGCGGCGGACTTGCATTTCGAGTTGGCCGGTCGGATCAAGGCCCTCATCGACGATCTGGGCGAATGGCGCAAAGGCCCGTCGCGTCACGTGCGGGAATTGGACGATTTCCGTTACTTGGCGATCCAGCGCGGGCCGACGGAATTGCGGAACAAGTTTTTCCTCATCGGACCGGGACGCATCGAGCTGATCGCGTGCGCCATTCGGGCGGTGGAGCGACCGGCGGAGTTGTTGCGGACGATTTGGCGGGCGAACGGGGAGGCGGCATCGGCGCCGTTGGACGATCTGGCCGCCGAGCGCATCGGGATCGCGGCGAGGCATCTGCTGGCGCCCAAGGGACGACAGGGGGTGTTCATCCACCTGTCGGAGTTGGAGGAAGGTTCGTTCGCGCGGGGGTGCGCGGAATTGAGGAAGCAGAAGGTCGTGGAGGCAAGCGACACCGAGGGCATGGTGAAGGAATTGGAATCGCCGCGTCCATGAGGGATGATGGGCGCCGATCCGGCGGTCGTACCCTGTCGCGGGGCCGCCTCGGCCCCGTCCGGGGGCCATCACCGGGTGAAAACGGGTTGGTGGGGGGTGAAAACCGTCATTGAGCGCCATCGTCATGGGCTTTGATCGGGAACGCGAGGTCGGGGCGCCCCCGCGACATGGAAATAGGGGGCTTCCACTTGAGGAAAAGAACACCCGCGAGGCGCCGGTGAACTCCCCCAAGGCGTGTTGACGGCGAAACACGCGGAAGGCCGATGGGTGATGGGATCATGGAGCCACGATCACGAAAAAATCGTTCGCCGATCGACACCCGCTGTCCGCGGCCGACGGTGCGGGAGTTTCTGCTGCATCTGCTCAGCGAGCGCGGGTTGGCCGAGAACTCGGTCAACGCCTATCGACGGGACCTCGAGGATTTGGACGACCACCTGTCGGCCCAGGGGATCGACCTCTCGGCGGCGTCGGCCGACGACTATCGGTTTTATCTCCAGGACCAGACGCGCAAAGGCCAATCGACCCGCACCGTGACCCGCCGGCTGGCGGCGATTCGGGTGTTCCTGCGATACCTGGCGGCGGTGGGCCATGAGACGGCCGCGACGCTCGAGGCGTTGGAAAGCCCCAAGCCCGAGAGCGCCCTGCCGCACGTGCTGTCGCGGTCGCAGGTCAACGAGCTGATCGGGGCGCCGAATCCCAAGTCCAAGTTGTTTTCCCGCGATGTGGCGATCCTCGAACTGCTTTACGCCAGCGGGCTGCGGGCGACGGAACTGTGCGACCTGAAATCGCGCGACACCAACCTCCAGATCGGCTTCGTGCGCGTGCTGGGCAAGGGAATGAAGGAGCGAATCGTCCCGGTCGGACGGGCCGCCGTCGAGGCCATCGGGCGATATCTGCTCGATTGCCGGCCAACCTTGGAGCGGTCGCCCGTCGAGCACCTGTTCCTGTCGCGCACCGGCCAACCGCTGGAGCGGGTGGGGCTGTGGATGCTGGTGCAAAAACACGGGCGCGCGAGCGGGCTGCTCAATCGCGTCCATCCGCACGTGCTGCGCCACTGTTTCGCCACCCACCTGCTCGGCGGCGGGGCGGACCTGCGGATCGTGCAGGAACTGCTCGGCCACAGCGACATCGCCACCACGCAGATCTACACCCACGTCGACCAGACCCGCCTCAAGGGGATCCACAAGAAGTTCCATCCGCGGGGGTGACGCGGCTCACAGGAGCGCCCCGGCGTCGATCCTGAAGTGGTCGGCCAACGCACGGATATGGGCCTTGGACAGTTCGCGCCGTCCGTTGAGGAACATCGACACCGCCGTGGGACTGCCGATGATCCGTCCGATGTCGGCCTGCGTGAGATGGTTGTGGCGCATCAAGGCCCGCAGCAGGTCGCGGGGCGGCAGGTCGCCGGGCGGAGTGTGATGCTCCCGCTCATATTTCTCGACGAGGGTGATGAGGTTGTCGAGATAGTCATCGGCGCCGGGGTCGAGGGGGCGCCCGATCAGTTCCTCGATGAGCTCGACGGCCTCGGCGTGGTCGCGGTCATCGCGGACGCGAAGGGGGAACCGCTCGATCAGAGTCATGTAGGAGTCGGCGCCGGGGGGCGGGGAGGCTCGGGTCGGCATCTCAAAGCTCCTTTTTCCATTGTTGGCGATCATATTCCTTGTGGGTCAGCACGTGGGTGATGAGCAAGGTTCGCCTGCGGTAGTCGATCAAACTGATGATCCGATGCCGATTGCCGCCCACATCGAAAACCGTGGCCGTGCGTCCGCTGGCGGTGTCGGTGGCAACGTCGGCCCGGCCGAAGGTGCGTCGCACGTCCGCGAAGGTCGCCCAATCGGCCCGATGCGCGATCCTGAACCACTCGAGGAACAGGTCGTTGGCGGCGCCGCCCGCGCGCCGGCCGCTCAACTCCAGGAGTTTTCTGCGACTGATGACGTTCACGCATTCGCATTATGTGAACAAACGGGGTGTGGGTCAAGGGTTTAGGCCGCGGGCGCAGGCGCTTATCGCGGGTATATGCCATTCGCTTGCATTACCGGGGGCAAAGACGCCAAAGAAACAAAGACCCAAAGAAGATCCCGACTTTGTTGCTTTGGCACTTTGGAATCTTTGCCCTTCGGCGACAATCCCGAAAAATTATCCATTGCCTCCCGCATGAGTTTGGTATGATTATGGGACGTGGGTGTGAGGCCGGGATGGACGGTCGGCGTCCGTCGGCCCAAGTGGGTGTCATTTCAACAGGAGTGAATCATGCGGAACTTTTCTTTGCGCGGGGTCGCGCTGGCGGGTGTCATGGCGGCGTTGTCGATGTCGGCCTCGAAGGCGTTGGCGTTGTCCAATGCCACAACCTATGGCCCGACGCCGTACCTGAGCTTCGACGACAGCCCGTTCAAGGGGATGTCGTTCAGCCAATTCCACCTCGAGGACTTCGAGGACCACGCCCTGAACACGCCCGGCGTCACCGGCGGCGGCGGGGGGGTCACGAGTGCGGTTTATGGCCCCGGCAGCCACGATTCGGTCGACGCCGACGACGGCGCCATCGACGGTCTCGGGCTGGCCGGCGACAGTTGGTTCACCCCCAACGGCGCCACGGGCGTTAGCTTCACCTTCGACGCCGGCGTGCTGGGCGCGTTGCCCGACCATGTGGGCATCGTCTGGACCGACGGCGCCGGCGATGTGCTGTTCAAGGCGTTCGGGCCGGGCGATGTTCTGCTGGCGACCATCGGCCCCGTGGGCGGTTTCGCCGACTACAGTTTTCTGGGCACCACCGCCGAGGACCGCTTCTTCGGGGTCGCCAACACCGCCGGCATCGCCAAGATCTGGATCTCCAACTCCGTCAGTGGCATGGAGGTCGATCACCTGCAATACGGCATCGCCGGCGAGGTCGCGCCGTCCCCGATTCCCCTCCCCGCGGGATGGGCGATGGGACTGACCACGATGGCGGGGCTGGGATTGGGCGGATGGCTCAAATCCCGCCGCGCTTTGGCTTGAAGGCCCGACCGCGTGGGTGGCGTACTCGAATGGCGCGCCGAGATGGCGTTGGACCATCGTGGTCGTCGACAAGGCGGTACGGCTGTGTGTCTGTGAGCATGGGGACACTCGCTGATAAAAGCGGGAACCCTACACGTCGTGCTGCCCTGTGGGGTTTGGCAGGGCGACAGTCTCGCAATCAGAACGCGAACCCCTCGGCTCGGCGGCGCTGTGTCATTGTATCGAGCCGGGCCTCGGTACACGCAGTGAATATGAACCGGAATCCCCCTCCCCCGCCCGTCCATGGGCGGGGGATTTTTCATCATAAAGCAGTTGAGATTGGCAACTTATGCGCGTGCGAGCGGATTTGTCGGCTCTTTAACACTTCCTTCATCCCCCACTAACAAACCCGCTCTATGCTTCGCGGCCTACGAGGACCCGTGGGGTCTTTGGAATTTTCCTTGCACAAGGAGCGAAACATGGTTGGGATTTTCAAGAAGGCGGCGGTCGCGGTGATCGCCCTCGGTTGTGGCGTGGCGATGGGACAGACGCGGATCCAGGGCGCCGGGGCGACGTTCCCCGAGCCGCTGTATAAAAAGTGGGTCGCCGACTACCAAAAAGCGCACAACGACATTCAGATCGACTACCAAGGCATTGGCTCCGGCGGCGGCATCAAGGGCATCACCGACAAGACCGTCGATTTCGCCGGCTCCGACGCCCCCATGAACAAGAAGGAAATCGACAAGGCCGGCGGCGCCGACAACCTCGTCCAGGTTCCCTCGGTCGCCGGCGGCGTGGTCCCGGCCTACAACCTCCCCGGCGTCCAAGGCGAGCTGAAGTTCAGCGGCGAGGTGCTGGCCGACATCTACCTCGGCAAGATCACCAACTGGAACGACCCGAAGATCGCCGCGCTCAATGACGGCATGGCCTTGCCCGACACGACCATCACCGCGGTGCACCGAACCGACGGCAGCGGCACGACTTATGTTTTCACGAACTATCTGGCGACCCAGTCCGATGCGTTCAGGAACAACGTCGGCGCCGGCAAGGCCGTCGAGTGGCCCGGCGGCATCGGCGGCAAGGGCAACCCCGGCGTGACCGCCGCCGTTCAGAGCACCCCCGGCGCCATCGGCTATATCGAGCAGGCGTACGCCGACCAGAACAAGGTCGCGTATGGCGCGGTCAAGAACAAGAACGGCAAGTTCGTCAAGGCGACCCCCGCCAGCGTTTCGGCCGCCGGCTCCGGGGCCGTGGACGCGATGCAAGGGCATTTGATCTCGGCCGACATCTGGAGCCAGCCCGGCGACGAGGCCTATCCCATCGCGTCGTTCACCTACCTGATCGTCTACAAGGATTTGAGCAACATCAAGACCAAGGCGCAGGCACAGGCCCTCGTGGACTTCATGGCTTGGGCGCTCCTGGGCGACGGGCAGAACAGCGCGTCGGACATGGACTACGCCCCGCTGGCCAAGCCGGTCCAGGAGAAGGTCAAGGCGGCGATGGAGACGCTGACCTACCAAGGTCAACCGATCAAGCCGTCGGGCCTATGAGGATTTCGGCCCGGTCGGGGGACGGGCCACAGGCGAGGACCGGTCGGGATGTTCGCCCGGCAAGGCCCACGGACGGGGGCGGAAAGAGATGACTTTCCCGCCCCCGTTTCGGGATTCGAGAGGGAGCTGTTTTGGTCGGCAATGGGAGCGGGGGTAGATTCCCCCGCCACGGAAAAGATCGCGGGCGTGAGGAAATGCGAGGGCGAGGTGACCCATGCTGCCAACGTAATGATTGGGCTACGGAAATCAGTTAGGGCATAAGCCGACTTTGTTGTCGCGGGGCCGCCTCGGCCTCGCCTTTCGCCGACGACGTGGGTCGGATGCAAGCGAGATGGGCGCGCGAAGCGCGTTTTTCACAACCTCCAGACCCGCCTTCGCCCGGTGATGACATCCGGACGAGGCCGAGGCGGCCTTGCGACAGAAGAGTGGGTTCCTTGCGTTGACCGCGTTGAGCGAGGCGCTCCCGCGACAAACAGAGGTTGCGGATGATGAATGGATGGATGGACGGCGTTCGACGGTTTCGACGGGTGATTCCATGACGCAAGTGGCCGCCGCGATGCTCGACCATCCCTCGCGTCCTCCGGCGCCGCTGATTCGCGAGGGACGCAAGCCGTTCAACGGCGACCGGCTGTTGCGGACGGCCACGGCGGGCAGTTCGCTGTTGATCGTCGCCATGCTCGCCACGTTGATCGCGGTGCTGGCGTGGGCGTCCATCCCCAGCATCAAGGCCTACGGGATCGGATTCCTGACCGAAAGCACGTGGCGACCCAACGAGCTCGAGCGCCCCCAGCGCACGGCCGGGGGAAAAGTGGTGTTCGAGGATGGGGAAATGGTCATGGAGACCATCCCCCCGAGCTTCGGCGCCCTGCCTGTCATCTGGGGCACCGCCGTCAGTTCGGCGATCGCCCTCATCGTGGCGGTGCCGCTGAGCTTGGGGGCGGCGCTGTTCCTGATCCGACTGGCCCCGCGGATGTTGGCCGGGCCGGTGTCGTTCATGATTGAGTTCTTGGCGGCGATTCCCAGCATCGCCTATGGGATTTGGGGGATTTTCGTCCTCACGCCGTTCTTGCAGGGGCATGTCAAAGTGCCCGGCTGGCTGGCGTGGACGGGTTCGGCGCCGGGGCTGGATTGGATGGTGCAAAGCGGGCCGGACTATGCGAGCAAAGTTCCGGGGCAAACGGCGATGTTCTTCAAGGGCCTCGAACCGCTCTTGCGGGATTCGGTGGGGAAGATCCCCGGCCTGGGGTGGATGTTTTACGACAATGGCACGCCGCTGCCGCTGACCGGACGGGACATGCTGTGCGGGGGGTTGATCTTGGCGATCATGGTGCTGCCGATCATCACCGCGATCGCGCGCGATGTGCTCAAGGCCGTCCCGCGGGCCCAGATCGAGGGGACGCTGGCGTTGGGGGCGACGTGGTGGCAAAGCAGTTGGGAAATGCTCCGCTACAGCCGGGCGGGTCTGTTCGGGGCGGTGATGCTCGGGCTGGCGCGGGCGGCGGGGGAGACCATGGCGGTGACGATGGTGATCGGCAACGCCAGCCAGGTGAACGCCTCGGTGTTCGCCCCGGCCCAAACGATGTCCAGCCTGTTGGCCAACGAGTTCGGCGAGGCCGGCGCCGGATTGCACACCGCCGCCTTGTCGGAGGTGGCGTTGATCCTCCTGCTGATGAGCCTGATCTTCAACGTGGTGGCCCGATGGCTGGTGGTGGGACGGAAGTAGTTGCCAGTTGGCAGAAGGCAGAAGGCAGAAGGCAGTAGGCAGTAGGCAGAAGGCAGAAGGCAGAAGGCAGAAGGCAGAAAAAACCGAGGCGTTTCCACTCACAACTCACAACTCACAACTCGCAACTCACAAC
>JBBSAF010000114.1:0-8261 GCA_038252525.1 Tepidisphaerales bacterium | reverse complement strand
GGCCTGCTCCACGAACTCGACCCCGTCGCCGCCTGGAAGCGCGTCAGCCAACGCCAACAGCGACTGGTCGATTTCCTCAACGGCAAGCACGAATACCGCGTGGTCGCCGCCAACGGCACCGATGTGCGCATGAATCTGTCCGGCAAGACCTGGATCAATTGCGACGGCCACGAGAACTTCCCCGACGGCGAGGTCTTCACCGGCCCGGTCCTCGATTCCGTCGAGGGCCAAATCAACTTCACCTTCCCCGCCGTCCATCACGGCCACGAGGTCCAGGATGTCAAACTGACCTTCCGCGCTGGCATGGTGGTCGACGCCCAAGCCTCCAAGGGCCTGGATTTCCTCACCTCCATGCTCGACATGGACGCCGGCAGCCGAATGATCGGCGAGTGCGCCATCGGCACCAACTACTCGATCAAACAGTTCACCCGAAACACCCTCTTCGACGAGAAGATCGGGGGCACCTGCCACTTCGCCCTCGGCGCCGGCTACCCCGAATCCGGCAACGACAACCAGTCCGGCCTCCACTGGGACATGGTCATCGATCTCCGCCAAGGCGGATATATCGAAATCGACGGCCAAAAAATTGTGCAGGACGGGAAGTTCACGAAGGGCGAGTGGCCGGGTGGGAAATAGCGTGTAGCCAATTGCCGGTGGTCGGTTGTCTGTTGTCCGCTGTCAGTCAATCGAAAATCCCCAATC
The DNA here is from genome assembly GCA_038252525.1 of Tepidisphaerales bacterium. Lineage (GTDB taxonomy): Bacteria > Planctomycetota > Phycisphaerae > Tepidisphaerales > Tepidisphaeraceae > JBBSAF01. The sequence continues at coordinate 7,559 of JBBSAF010000114.1, read as the reverse complement.
GCCTCCGTATTCTCTGCCTACTGCCTACTGCCTACAGCCTCCCCATTTCCACCCCGATGCACCGATTCTGCACGAAGTCGATTCCCGACTCCGCCGCCAGTTTCCGCGCCTTTTCGTTGACGATCCCGCTTTGCAACCACACCCCCTTGGCGCCGATGGCGATCGCGTCGGCCGTCACCTGGGCGCAGGCGTCCGAGCGCCGAAACACGTTCACCAGATCGACCGGTTCCCCGATGGCCGACAACGAGGGATGGCACACCTCCCCAAACACCATTTTGCAATTCGGATTCACCGGGATGATCCGCTTGCCGGCGGCCTGGAGTTGGGCGGCGATAGGGTGGCTCGTCCGCGATGGATCGTCGCTCAACCCGACCACGGCGATCACGTTGGCTTGAAGCATCCGCGCGATCGCGGCGGCCTCGTCGTCGGAAGTCGGGGACGGCAATGGGCAGGCGTTGGAGGTCATGGGCGTAGCGGGTTGTAAGTTGTAGGTTGTAAGTTGCTGGAGGAAAAACACCTTTCCCACCCCCAACTTACAACCTACAACTTACAACTTGCAACTGCCTCATGCTACAATCCCCCCCACACCATGGCCAAAAAAGACTATTACGAAATTCTCGGGGTTCCGCGGACGGCCAGCGCCGACGACCTGCGCCGCGCCCACCGCAAGTTCGCCCTCAAATATCATCCCGACCGCAACAAGGGAGACACCGCCGCCGAGGAACGCTTCAAGGAGGTCCAGGAGGCCTACGATATCCTCAGCGATCCGGCCAAACGCAAGAACTACGACCAGTTCGGACACGCCGGCGTCGGCGCCGGCGCGCCCCAGGGCGGCGACCCTTTCGAGGCCTTCCGACGCGCCCAGGGGCGCGGCGGTCCCGGCCCCGGGCATCGCACCTGGCAGGCCAGCCCCGGCGTCAGCGTCGAGGACTTCGATCTCGGCGGCGAGGGGGGCTTCGCCAACATTTTCGAGCAGATGTTCGGGGGCCGCGCCGCTGGCGGCGGCGGCGGGGGACCGGGTTTCGGCGGCCGAGCCGGACCCCGCGCCCGCGCCCAGCCCCAACGCGGCGCCGATGTCGAACACCCCGTCACATTGACCTTCCCGCAGGCCGCCCGAGGCACCAAACTGCCCCTGCAAATCAGTCGCGATGGCAAGGTCGAGACCATCGAGATCAAAATCCCCCCCGGCGTGAAGGATGGCAGCCGCATCCGCATCAAGGGACGCGGGCAGCCCAGCCACGGCGAGGCCGGCGACCTGTTCATCATCACCCAGGTCCTGCCGCATGATTTCTACAAACGCGATGGATTGAATGTCGTCGTCGAACTGCCCCTGAGCCTCTATGAAGCGCTCTTGGGAACCAAGCTCGAGGTTCCCACCCTCGACGGGTCGGTCACGTTGACCATTCCCCCCGGCACGTCCAGCGGCGCCAAGTTGCGCATCAAGGGACGCGGCGTACAGCGCGGCGACGACACCGGCGATCAGTTCGTCGTCATCAAGATCGTCGTCCCGCGCGATCTCGACGACGACGACCGCGCTGCCATCGAACAGTTGGCCCGCAAACACCCCCTCGACGCCCGCGCCGACATCCGTTGGTGAACCCGCCGGACACAAATTGGAGCGACACCATGATCCCACCCCCCAGCCGCTTCCACTGGACGATGTTCTGGTTCCTCTGCGGGTTCATCGTCCTGCTGACGATCGTCAGTTATGCCTGGCTGATTCCCGGCCTCGCCGCCGCAGCCGACGCCAGTCCCGTCGAGCGAAAACGCCTGGCGGCCCTCTCGACGCTGCTGCTGGCGGTCATCCTGACGATCGTGTTGAGCGCCATGGTGCTGCTGTTCGGGCTGGGCAAGAAGGTTTTCCCCCGCAAATCCGCCCCCCGCGACAAGACCGCCTACCCCGACGCCTGGGCGGAGGCGGGCAAACGCACGCCGGTTCCGCCGAGGGAAGACCAAGGCGAATGAAGGCAAGGGCAAAGTTGGCGTCTTTTGTGTCTTTGGAATGTTTGTCTACCTTGACCGGACCAACTCCCCATCGCCGATGCCCAGTTCCCTTCGCTTGGCTGCGATCTCCCCCAAAAACCGCGTCCCGTCCTGGTGATACCCCGCCGTCGGCGCCAAGCCGGGGATTTGACCTTGCCAGTAGGCGTTGAAGCGGCCCATGAGCGCCTCGCGCACGTATTTGCACAGCATCGACGCCACCGCCACCGACAGGCACTGTTTCTCCGCCTTCTCCATGAACGTCAGCCGCACCGCCCGCCCGCGCCGCAGCAGCCGATATTCCGCCCGCTCGGGAACCTCCGATTCGATCTCCAGCGTCCAATCCTCGAACATGAGCCGAAGCAAGGCTCCGTAGTGTTCGCGCCCCCCCTGCCGGTCGCAAAATATCACCAGATCCTCGCGCTCCCCATATCGTCGCAGGAGATGATCCAAATGCATCGCCGCCGCCGAGAACAACACGCTGCCCTTGTTGCGCGTCTGCTCGACCTGTCGGTTGTATTCGCCTTCCAGCAGCACCCTGGCCACCAGATGGACACATTCAACGCCGGACGATTCACCCTCGAGCCGCAGGGCATTGCCGAAGATCCGCGCCCCGTCGGCGTCGGAGGCCAACGGAAACCGTTCGCCATCCGGCCGGGCGTACCAAGGATAATCCGCCATCGCCGCCGTCAAACCCGGGCAGACGGTATCCAACACCGACTCCAGCCGGTCGATGCCCGATCCACGGGAGGCCAGGATCGCCAGGATGGATCGCTCGAGTTCGCGAAGTCCCACCGACGGGGCATACACGAGCTTGGAATCGTTGACGTGCAGCCGCCGCCCGGTCCGGTCGCGCGACTTGGAGAAGACCTTTTTCAGCGCTGTCCACAGACAGGGAACCGCCGCCGGGTTCTCGGCATCCCCCGGAACCCGGAACGCGCAGCATCCCACCACCAGCGGCCCCAGCAGCGGCCCGTATCCGGCCTCGTCGATTCCCGCCACGATCATGGACGGGATTATAGCGAACGGGCCGCCAATTCGACCAACTCGACCGCCCCCGGCAACTTGACAAGGGCCACCCAGACGTTAAATATACCGCTCCTTCGGGTTGGGCGCGTAGCTCAATTGGTTAGAGTACCGGACTGTCGATCCGGTGGTTGCGGGTTCGAGTCCCGTCGCGCTCGTTGGAATCCCCCCTCCGATGACAAGACCTTGGCCAAGCCAAGGTCTTTTTCGCGCGCTGCCCGCACCCGTCTGGGCACCCCCCTCGCAGCGCAGCGTCGCATCGCAGCAGGGCGCCGCACCCGTCATAGCGTCGCATCGCAGCAGGGCGCCACACCCGTCATAGCGTCGCACCCGCTATGGCGCGGCATCGCAGCAGGGCGCCGCATTGCAGCAGGGCGCCGCACCCGTCATGCCGCCGCAGCGCAGTGGGCGGTGAAGCCGCTTTGTAACGTGACCTCGGCCAAGGGCGGCGGCGCTACAGCCTTCCCGGACGGTGGAATTGTCCCCCCGGATGGCATTCCCGGAACAGCAGGATCAGATCGGGCTGCCAGCGCACCAGCTCCACGGCGTGATCGTAATTGGGGTCCCCCAGAAACACCTCGGCCGCAACCGCCAAGTCGCCGGTGACAGGGTTTTCCCCGAGGTGATTCCAGAGCACCGACGCCGCCAAATCGAAGTCGCAGCGCTGCAACCATCGCTGCCAGCGCGGCTTGCCTTGCGGCGACCGCCCGATCGAGAATCGTCCAAAGTGCAGACCCACATTCCATTCATCGGTTCCGCGACGCCCGCCATTGAGCGAATCGACCCCCCACCCGCTTTTGCCGTAATTATCGGCCCCATATGGTGATAGCTTCCCAAATCGGCCCCTTTGGGCAAAAGACGCATCTTGTAATAATCTTCCGCGACCGTTATCATTGCGCCCATGTTTCGACCGGAGTTCGGGTTGCCCGATGTCGGTCGCGGAGCGTTTCCCCGAAGGCGGATGGGGCACGCCCCGAAGGTCCAATTGACATTCCGACTCCGACGCCACCGGCCTCGGGGTTACTGGAAATGAACGTGGAAGTGTCTGGATATCTGGTCGCGCAAGTTATTTTGCTGGCGGTGGTTGTGGTGCTTTTTTCACCGCCGCCGCGCGTCGCCGCCGACTTCGGCAGGCGACAACTTTGCCTCGTCGGCGCTGCGTCTGGGCACCCGACGTTGTCCCTTGACCCGATCGCTCGGGTCGATGGCGATAATGGCCTTGGGTCGATCGGCGAGGATCATTCGCCGACCCCGGCCCAGCGCGCTCCACCGGGTCCGGCTTCCCCTCAACCCATGGCTTTGCCCGCGGCGAACGCCCGAGCCTAAGCCGCCCGCGCCACAAGTGATTGTGGCACAATGGGTTGCACGTCAATTCGACCTCCCCAACCATCCGCGCCCCTCGGGGGCCGTTTTCCGTTGTTGTCGGAAGCGGCTTGGCGATGGGATTGATTCGGGGACCGCTCATGAACTTCATCCTGGGATTGCTCGTCGGCCTGATCGCCGGGGCGGGAATCGTTTTCCTCCTCCTCACCGTCGTCGCCAAAAACACCCTCGCCCGGGCCCGCACCGAGGCCGAACAGCTCCGCGACACCACCCTGACCGAAGCCCGGAACAAGGCCAAGGAAATCGAACTCGCCGCCCGGCAGGAGCAGCTCAAGCTCAAGGAGGCATTCGACAAGGAGACCGAGGCCGCCCGCGGCGAACTCAAGACCCACGACCAGAGCCTTGTCAAGCGCGAGGACACCCTCGACCGCAAGCTCGACACCTTGTCGGTCAAGGAACGCCAGCTCGAGGGCCTTCAGGACCGTCTCGAAAAGCGCGACCAAGCCATCGTCGGAAAGGAAAAACATCTCGAAGAGTTGCTCGGCGAGCAGCGCGAACGCCTACTGCATCTTGCCGGGCTGTCCTCCGAACAGGCCAAGGAGATGCTCCTCAAGCGCGTCGAGGATGAATCCCGACTCGAATGCGGCGCCCTCATCCAGAAGATCACCGACCAAGCCCATGAGGAGGCCAAGGACAAGAGCCGCGAGATCATCATCCAAGCCATCCAGCGATACGCCGCCGAGCAAACGGCCGACCACACCGTCAGCACCGTCGCCATCCCCACCGACGACATGAAGGGCCGGGTCATCGGCCGCGAGGGTCGCAACATCCGCTCCTTCGAGAAGGCCACCGGCGTCGATGTCATCATCGACGACACCCCCGGCGTCGTCGTCGTGAGCTGCTTCGATCCCGTCCGCCGCGAAATCGCCCGCATGAGCCTCGAACGACTCGTGCAGGATGGGCGAATCCATCCCGCCCGCATCGAGGAGGTCGTCGTCGCCGTCGGCAAGGAAATGGACGAGGAGCTCCTGCGACTCGGCAAGGAGGCCGTCCAGGAGGCCAACCTCCCCAACGTCGCCCGCGCCCTCATTCCCATGCTCGGCCGCCTGCACTACCGCACCAGTTACGGGCAGAACGTCCTCAAGCATTCGCTCGAGGTCGCCTACCTCACCCAGGTTATGGCCGACGAACTCGGTCTCGACGGCATGGTCGCCCGCCGCGCCGGCCTCTTCCACGACATCGGCAAGGCCATGGACCACGACCAGGAGGGCGGGCACCCCCAGCTCGGCATGGAGTTCCTCAAGCGCTTCGGCGAGTCGGAGGCGGTTCTCAACGCCGCCCTCGCCCACCATGGCGACGTTCCGGCCACCACCCCCTATACCCCGCTGGTGATGGCCGCCGACGCCATTTCCGCCAGCCGTCCCGGCGCCCGGCGCGAGAGCCTCGACCGTTACGTCAAGCGCCTCCAGGAGCTCGAACAACTCGCCATGGGTTTCGACGGCGTGCGCCAGGCCTACGCCATCCAGGCCGGACGCGAGATCCGCGTGATCGTGGATGCCAAGAGCGTCGACGACCGCGTCAGCGCCAAGATCGCCCGGGACATCGCCAAGAAGATCGAGTCGGACCTGACCTATCCCGGCGAAATCAAGATCACCCTCATCCGCGAGGTCCGCTCGGTGGAATACGCCCGATAAGCGACGGCGCCCGTCCCCGCGGCAATCTTTCAAGCCGGCGGGCGGATTGTGCCGGTTTGATGGGTGGGGCGCCGCCGGTTCGCCCCGACCGCATCGTTCTAGGAGCCGATCCCCTGGACAACGGACTGTTCAACTTCTCGAACTTCTGGCGAAGCCTCTCCGGCTACGAGTGGTGGCAGGTCGCCGTCGAGCTCATCCTCATCGGCTTCGTCGTCTACTGGGTCGTCAACTTCCTCCGCGGCACCCGCGGCGCCCGCATGCTCCGCGGCGTCGCCCTCGTGCTCATCGTCCTCTACCTGATCGTCAAGCTGGTCGCCGACACCTTCCACCTCGAACGCATCGCCTTCCTCTACGACAAGTTCGTCGCCTTCGTCCTCATCGCCACCGTCGTCGTCTTCCAACCCGAGCTCCGTCGCGCCTTCATGCGACTCGGCGAAACCCGCCTCTTCCGCGGCTGGTCCAACCAACTCGCCGAGGAGATCGACGCCCTCGTCGAGGCCTCCAGCTTCCTCTCCCGACGAAAAATCGGCGCCCTCGTCGCCATTGAACGCGATGTCGGACTCGGCGGCGTCGCCGAAAACGGCACCCGACTCAATGCCGACCTCTCGGCCGAACTTCTTGAAACCATCTTCTGGCCCAACTCCCCGCTGCATGATCTCGGGGTGATCGTCTCCCAAGGCAAGGTCAGTTACGCCGGCGTCCAATTCCCCCTGGCCGAAAGCGGCGAGCTTGAAAAGGAGCTCGGCAGTCGCCACCGCGCCGCCGTCGGCATGAGCCAGGAATCCGACGCCATCGTCCTGGTCGTCTCCGAGGAGACCGGCGACATTTCCATCGCCGAACGCGGCCAGCTCATCCGCAAGCTCACCCTCGACGGCCTCCGCGGGCTGCTCACCGAATTGCTGGGGCGCGGCGACACCGGACGCCTCGCCGAGGCCTAGACCGACAGGACCGACGATGACCCAACGCGATCAACCCGGCGCCGGCAAGCCCCGCAAGCCCAACTATCTCAAGGAGATCGTCAACACCGCCCCCTCGCGATTCTCGCGCCAATTCAACCGCGACCGACTCGTCGAGTTCATCAAAACCATGGCCTGGGTCGCGCCGCTGACACTGTTGATCTGGGTCTACGCCGAACGCGAGCAGCAGAGCCACGAGACCATCACCATCCCCATCGAGGTCCGCACCACCGCACAGGACCGCGTCGTCCGCCTCATCAGCCCGTCGGACAAGAACATCACCGCCGAACTCAGCGGCCCGCGAAAACAGCTCCTCTCGGCCATGGACGCCATCCGTCCCGGCGAATCCGAGCGCGTCCTCATCAACGTCGATCCCAACCTCACCCCCAACCGCGCCCACGAAATCCCCACCTCGCTGGCCCAGAACGCCACCCCCTTCACCACCTTCGGCATCAGCCTCGCCAATCCCCGTCCCGCCAAGCTCACCGTCTATGTCGATGAGATCGTCGAGGGCGACATCCCCCTCCGAGTGCCGGCCGCCATCACCAACCTCGAAAGCCCCCCCGTCTTCGAACCGGCC
>JBBSAF010000113.1:0-8266 GCA_038252525.1 Tepidisphaerales bacterium | reverse complement strand
GGTGGCCTATCCCCAGCCGCCGCGGGTGATCGAGACAGATGCCGAAACGGACATGCGGCCGACGTACACCCTGGCGTCTTCGGCGATGATTTTCGTGGTGTTCGCCGGGTTGATCGTGTGGGCGGGCAGGCCGCGGGCGGGGGTGGCCGGGCACACGGAACCGGAGACCGGCGGGGAACAGGGCGATGCGGAAAATGAGGGAGCCGTGACGGGGAACGGCGCGCCGGGCGACGGTGATGGGCGGCGGATCGCGGTGTGACGGGGAATACCGCAGGTCATGGGGCGACACGCGGGCGCCGGGCGGTGGGAATGCGGCCGATCGTCGGCTATTCGACGTTCATCTTGAGGCCATGGGTCTGGGTGGGCAAACCGGCGGCGTGGAGATGGCCGACATCGCCGAGCCCGACGCAGCGCGGGACCGCCCATTCATCGGAGCGCTCGTCGAACAGGAGAGTGGTGACGGAACTGGGCGCCAACCAGAAACCCGACCACATCAGCGGCAGGGGGATTTCAAGCAGGTGGGCCAGGAGGGTAAGCCCGAATCCGCCGTGGCAGAAGAGGGCGATGCGCTCGCGGTTGGGTTTTTCGATGTGATATCGTCCGCCGTCGCGGACATAACCGTGTCGGGCGATGAACGCGTCGGCGTCGCGCCCGATTCGCGCGAAGCGGGTTACGAAGGCGGGGTCGTCCATCGGCGGGCGGGTGTGCCAGTCGCCGGCCGTGGGCAGGGGGTGTTTGTCGCGGATCAATTCGCCGGGGACATCCCAAGCCATCAGGTGTCCCCAAGGCGGGAGATCGACCGCGCAGTCGGAGATTTCGGCGGCCCAAGGTTCGATGGTGGCGGTCATGCCGAGCAGGTCGGCGGTGTATTGCATGGTCTGTCGGGCGCGGGTGAGGGGGGAGGAGTAAATGCGATGCAGGCCGAGCCGCTTGAGACGCGGCGCCAGCGCCTGGGCCTCGATGTGGCCGATGGGGGTGAGGGCGTCGTTGGGTGAATCGGGGTGGGCATGGCGGATGATGTAAAGTCGCATGGGCCGGATGATAGCCGAAACGCCGAGGGCTCGTCCAAGAGGGGAAGGGTGCGGAGGACGAGTACGCGAGTGTGTTCGCATCCAACGCGGCCAAGCCTTGGGGGCATCATCCGCCCGCGGGCCGTCGCCCTTTCTTCTCGGGGCGCTGGACACGGGCGGAGGTTTGCGGATAATGACGTTTCACCCATTTTCAACAGGGAAAGGACCCAATCATGGCGGAAGAACAACAAGGCGGGGATCAACAGGGCGTGCAGGTGCTGCTCGACGAGCGCGACATGCGCACCAACTACAGCAACGGCTATCGCATCCACACCGCGGCCGAGGAGGTGGTGTTGGACTTGGGATTCAACATGCCCAATCCCAACAACCAAGGCCAGCCTCAGCAACAGCAGCAGCAACTGCTCTTCAAGGTCAGCGACCGGGTCATCATGAGCTACCCGGCGGCCAAACGGCTGGCGCAGTCGCTGGGGCAGTTGGTCAAGCGATATGAGCAGCAGTTCGGGGAGATCCCGACGCAGGCCGGTCCGCGGAAATAAGCGGCGGCGAGTCGCGGGCGAATTGATCCTCCCCGTCCCCGGTCCAACGATCGGGGGCGGGGTTTGTCGTTTGATCGGCGGGGGGGCGACTCCGGCGCCTTTGGGTGTGCCTGAGAATCCGGGCGCCGGGCGGTTGCGGGCGATGCCGTACCCGTTCTCGATGACGGCGCTGCGGTTCGGTTCGGTGAAGCACGCGGCTTGACGGGAAAATCGGGCATACCCGCGCCGGTCGAGAATCACTGCCGTTTGTCCACGAGGGACGTCCGCGAGTCGCATACCGGCGGTCGGCGCATCATCGCGCACTCCATGATCGGCACGCGACTCAGGCGGCTTCGACGAGGGCGGGGAACCCGATGCAATCCAGCAGGGCGTCGGCGGGAACGGGGATGTTGCCGAGTTGGCGGGCCTCGAAGGCGGCGGCGTGGCTGGCGAGCAGCGCCGCGGCCGCCAGCGAACCCCCGGCGGCGAGGACGGCGGTCGCGGTGGCCAGCAGGGCGTCGCCGCAGCCCAGCGGATCGACGGCCCGGGACTCGAAGGCCGGCAAATAATCGGATCGCAGCCGCCGACCGTCGGCGCCGGCGGCATCGGTGGGCCAATCGAATGTCAGTAGCCCGCGCTTGCCCAGGGTGATGAGGGCCTGTCGGGAGCGCGTCTGGTGGAGCAGGTTCCACACCACCGCGTTCAGCCCGCCGTGGTAGTCATGCAGGGTGTCGCGCAGTTCGCGCTCGGTGGGGCACAGCAGGTCGAATCCCTTGAATTGCAACAAATTGGCCTGCCGTCCGCTGACATCGGCCGCAAGGATGGGGACCGACGCGCGCAGCCGGGGCAGCACCCGCTCCAGCAGCCCGGGCGTGACCATGCCGTACCCGAAATCCGCGAAGATGACGGCGTCGGCGCCGTCGGCGGCCTCGAAAAGTCGGTCGGCGACGGTCGCCTCATCGCGTGAATCGAGGGCGGCGGGGGCGCCGTGATCGACCTTCATCATCTTCTGGCCGTCCACGAGATAGCGGTGTTTGGCGACGCCCCCGCGACGATGGCGCAGGGCATCGACCCCCACGCCCTCGCAAGCAAGCCGGGCGAGGGTCGCGTCGGCGTCGGCGCCGTCGGGCAGGTGGCACAGCAGCGTGGGCGCCGCGCCCAAGGCGGCCAGATGGCGGGCGATGATGGCGGCGCCGCCATCGTAATCGGTTTGTTCCATGCAGCGCAGGCTCATCATCGGCGCTTCGCCGGCGATACCGGTGGCGTCGCAAAAGTGATAGCGGTCGAGGAGATGGTCGCCGACGACGACGATTCGCAGCCCGCGCAGCCGCGCGACGAGGTTCGCCAGCGTCGCGTCGGCCAGCGCGTGTCGTTGGCGGAAGCGGCCGATCTTGTGCGCTTCGAAATCATCGCGGGCGATCGAGGAGATGATCGAGGTCGAGGAGTAGACGACATCGGCGCTGGAAAACTCCACGCGCCCGCCGGCGGCGGTCACGGCATCGCGTTCGGCCAGGAATCGCGGATCGGCGCTGGTCTGGTATTCCCGTCCCTTGACGAAAATGTCCGGTTGAAGCCGACCGAGCAGCTCGACGGCGGTGGGATCCGGGTTGATGTAAACCGCATCGACGCATTCGAGGGCGCCGAGGCTGGCGGCGCGAAGGTCGTCGGGAATGAGCGGGCGGTCGGGGCCTTTGTTGACGTTGGCGTCGGAACTGACGGAGACGATCAGCAGATCGCCCAGGGCGCGGGCGGATTCCAGGTGATGGATGTGACCGGGATGCACGATGTCGAAGCAGCCATGGCAGTGCACGACGGTTTTGCCGGCCAGCCGGGCCTGGGCGCGGAGGGCGAGAAGCCGGTCGAGGCAGAGGGTCTTGCGATGGGCGGACATGGAAATCCTCGTGGGTCGGTCGGGCCGTCCGGCGCGATCCCCGCGCCGGCGCGTCACATCAGCATTATCGGTCCTGGGACGCGAGGGTCGTGAGGCGCTGAAAAGGTCAAGCGATGGGGTGCCAACGTCCGATAATCACCTGTGGCGGGGAGGTGGTGCGGCATGGATGAATCGTCGGTCTTGGAGTTGAATGCGGACGACGCCCTGGCCGCGCGCCTATCGATCGCGACCGGGCTGATGACCGACCGCCGCTGGGCCGAGGCGTCGGCGAAGATGGGCGACGGGGATCTGCCGCTGGAATGGCAGCTTCGCCGGAATCTGGCCCGCAATCTCGCGGACCTGTCGCGGCATCGCCCGGAGGTGTATCGCGCGATTATGGCGGCGCCTGCATCGCAGCGATATGAGGTGGCAATGGGCGAGGAAGGCCGGCCCACGGTGCATCACCGGATGCCCGATGGGCGGGCGACGAGCCTGTCTCCGGGCAATGACCCCATGGCGACCCTGCGCGACATGGCGAGGCGGATCGCGCCTTCGCAGCGACAGGGACACACCCTCGGATTGTACGGGATGGGGGATGGCTATCTGCTGAACCATCTGGCCCACAGCCCACCGAAACTGTTCCGCGACCGCGAGCAAACCATCCATCTGATCGAGCCGGAATTGGCGGCGGTGATGCCATGCCTGATGGTGCATGATTATTCCGGCGATTGCGGTCCGATCGTGCAAAAGCGGTTCGTGTGGGCGGTCGGCCCCGATTGGCTGGACCGATGGGAGAACCGCGCCTTGGCGGATCTGCATCTGCCGCTGCCGAAGTTCGGGATCGGCCTGGGGATGGCTTCCGCCGCGGTCGAGGCCGGTGTCGCCACGGTTCTGGCCAAGGTGCTCGAGCTGGACGCGGGGTTTCGACGCATGGCCGAGGAACATTACGCCGGCGTGTCGGACACCGACACCGCGGCCGCGCTGACGGGACGGGGCGGACGCCGACCGCGGGCGCTGCTCCTGACCACCCGATTCTCCACGGTCCTGCAACATTCGACCCGCGACATGGCCGACGCCCTCGAGCGGCTGGGCGTCGAGGCGCGCGTCATCATCGAACCCTCGAACCATCACGACCTGACAGTCCCGGCGGTGCGGCAGGCGCTGGCCGAGTTCCGCCCGGATGTGGCGATCCAGATCGACCATCACCGCGCCGAGCAGGGGGATCTCTTCCCGCCCAACCTGCCGTTCGTCTGCTGGGGGCAGGATCATCTGCCGAACCTGCTCAGCGCCGACGCCGGACGGGCGATGGGGCGACATGATTTTTTCATCACCGACGGCGTGGACCACTATTGCCAGGCGTGGGGATATCCCGCGCGGCAATGTCTGGCCATGGGCAAGCTCACGCGCGTCGATCCGACGGTGGACGCGCCGGCGCAAGATGAGGATGTCACGTTCGTTTCCAACGCCTCGGGTGATCCGGCGACGCTGATCGCGGCGATCGAGGCCGAGTTCTCGTGCGACCCCGCAACTCGGCGGGTGGCGATCGAGTCCGCGCGGCGAATGATGGCCGTATACGAATCGGGCGATTGCCTCCCGCATTATTGGGCTGTCAAATCGCTGGCGCTGCAGGTCGAGCGGGAGTTGGGGCCCCCGCTGGACGCCACCGCGGCGCATGCCCTCGGCGCCCGCCTCATGCACCCGCTCAACAACGCCCTCTATCGTCAACAGGCCGCGCGATGGGCGATGAACATCGCCGCGCGCCGCGGCATGGCTCTGGGGTTGTATGGCGAGGGATGGACCGAAAACCCGCAATTCGCCCCTCTGGCCCGCGGCGCGGTGGCGTATGGCGAGCCGCTGGCGGATTTGACCCGCCGGACGCGAATCAACCTGCAAATCGTGCCGTTCCTCGGCCTGCACCAGCGCCTGCTCGACGGATTGGCGTGTGGTGGATTCTTCCTCATCCGAAAGCATCCGGTGGATGCGGCGATGGCGACCCTGGCCAAGTTCCTGTGCGATCATCCCGACGCGGTTGGGCGGACGACCGACTCGGTCGTGACGGCACTGCCGCCCGGCGATCACGCGATCTTCGCGGCCATGGTTGACACCGCCCGCCCCACGGTCGCCTCCCACGCCGATGACGACCCCACCCCGCTCGCACGGCAATGGATCGAGTGCGGCTTGCTCGATGGCTCGGGCGAACTGTTGCCCTGTTTCAACGAGGTCTGCTTCGGCGACGAATCGGAGCTCGCCGCGCTCATCGCCCGCTTCATCGACGACCCGGCCGGGCGCGACCGAATGGCCTCCCTCCAGCACGCCGCGGTGATCGAGCGATTCGGCTACGAGCGCGGAATGCGGCGAATGCTCGATTTCGTGGCCGAACGTTTGTCCGAATCGAACATCCACGCATGAAACTCACCTACGTCATCATCACGCGGAATCGGCGTGCATCCCTGCTGGCCACGCTATCGCGCCTGATCGAAAACACCCCGCTGCCACGCGACCAATGGGAGGCCATCGTCGTGGACAACGCCTCCGACGATGGCTCGGCCGACGCGGTCGCCGAGGCCGATCCGTGGGTCCAAATCGTGAGGCTGGATGACAACGAGGGAATGCCCGCGCGCAACCACGGCATGGCCCGCGCCGACGGGAAATACATCTGCCTGCTCGATGACGACAGTTATCCCATCGGCGATGCGATCCCGCTGGCGCTGGCCCATCTGGACGCCCATCCCGCCGTCGGCGCCGTCGTGGCGTGTGTGCGATTGAACGATGGAAACAGGGAGGCCCCCGCCCTCCCCGCCGTGCTCCTCGGCGGCGCTTCGGTTCTTCGGACGGACATGGTGGATGCGGTGGGGGGGTTCAGCAACGAGTTTCTCCGCCAGGCCGAGGAATACGAGATGTCGTTCCGCATTTGGCAGGCCGGCTGGCGCATTGAGCGCCTTGAGTCCGTCGTGTTCCGCCACGAAAAAGTCCCCGGCGGGCGCCCGTCGCAACTGATCCGCGAAATGGACCTGCGGAACAACCTCATCGTTGCCCGGCGATTTCTTCCGACGAAATTGCGACGCGCCTATCGCCATGACTGGCTTCGCCGCTACGCCGCCATCGCCCGGGCCGACGACCATGGAAACATCGTTGGACCGGCGATCCGCGCGGCCCGCGAGTGGGCCGCCACCGACCGCGCCGCCGGCCGCAAGCCCGTCGGCGCCGACGCCCTCGAGACGATATTGCGCCTGGACCACACCGCGCGATCGGTCGCGCGATTCATCGCCGAAACCGGCGCCCGCCGGGTGGCCCTGGCGGATTTCGGCAAGAACATCTTCGCCGCCTATTCGGCCTGCATAACGGCGGGCGTCGCAATCGTCTGCCTCGCCGATGACGCGCCGGCCTACCGGGGCATGAACTATCGGGGTATCCCGATCGTGCCGACGGCGGAACTGCCGACACGCGCCGTCGATGCCGTCATCGTCACGAACATCAACCCCGCCCAAATCGACGCCGCCTGCCAACGCGTGAAATCTGTCTTCGCCGCTCCCGTCCTGCGTCTCTGGGAACCGTCCGGCGCCGTTTCATCCGCGGCGCCATCGCTCCCGCCCACGCCATCACCCCCGTCCCGGATCGGTCTCGGTCCCAACGCCGAAACCCTCGAGATCGCCTGCCTCGCCGATACGCTGGCCGCCCTTCCGCCCGCGTGGCGCCAATCCGTCGATGTCGGCGCCCATCGCGGTTTCATCTCGGCGGCCTTGGCGACACTCGGGCACCGTGTGTTGGCCGTCGAGGCCAATCCCGCCATCGCCGATCAGTTCGCCGCCCTCCACGCCGCCGCCCTCGCCGACGGTGCGATTGCGCTGGTGCGCTGTGCCGCCTCCGACCGCGACGGGAATGCCACCCTCCTCACCGGACGCGCCTCCACCGTCAGCTCCCTCGAACCGTCTTGGACCACCCATGGATTCCCCGAGGAGTTCGCGACGCCCATCCGGGTCGAGGTTCCCACCCGCCGCCTGGCCGGTTTGGTCGCGGACGCTGGCTTCGCGCGCATCGGTCTGTTGAAAGTCGATGTCGAAGGCCACGAACTCGCCGCCCTGCGCGGCTTCTTCGACCAATCCGACCGCCCGACCGTCGCCATGGTCATGTTCGAGGCGTTCAGCCGATTCCCCGACGCCGCCGCCGACTGCCTGCGATATCTCTCGGAAAATGGTTTCGCGCGATTCGACCTGTTCATGCGCGTCGGCCCGGAGCTGTTGGAAATCGAACGATTCGATCGCCCCACCTTGCCGCATTCATGGACAAGCCGCCAAGGCACTCTCTTTTATTGCAACATCGTCGCGTATCACCCGGCCATGCCAAACTTCGATTCGCCGCCATCGGTCGAGTCCATGATGCGGACATGCCGGGCGCGGGGGAACACGCCATGAACACGCCCATCGCCCCCGACGAGCTGAGAGACCAGTTCGACCGCATCGCCCCCCGGTCGGCGCAGCGCGGGTTCCAAATCGATTGGGACTCCCGCCGCCAATACCTCGACGACCGCACCGCCACCACCGCCTTCGACCGTCACTATCTTTATCACGTCGCCTGGGCCACGCGCCGTTTGGCCCTTCACCGACCGGCCCACCATGTGGATGTGGCTTCGATCCTCCATTTCCCCTCCATGCTCTCGGCATTCATTCCGACGACCTATCTCGAATATCGCCCCGTGGACCTCGGGTTGCCCGGTCTGACGACGATCGCCGCCGATCTCAACCACCTGCCCCTGGCCGAGGGTTCGGTCCAAAGCCTCTCCTGTCTGCATGTGATCGAACACGTCGGCCTCGGCCGCTATGGCGACGCCATCGACCCCGACGGCGATCTCC
>JBBSAF010000112.1:0-8294 GCA_038252525.1 Tepidisphaerales bacterium | reverse complement strand
TGCGAGACGCCGCCGCCGACGACCCCTATATGATGGCGTTCGTGGACATGCGGATGCCCCCCGGCTGGGATGGGCTGAAAACCATCGAGGCCTGCTGGAGTGTCGATCCGCGCATGCAAGTGGTGATCTGCACCGCCTTCTCCGACTACTCCTGGGATGAAATCCGCGCTCGCCTGGGGCGCACCGACCGGCTGCTGATACTGCGGAAACCGTTCGATCGGGTCGAGGTCTGCCAGCTCGCCGCCGCCCTCTGCGAAAAGTGGCGCCTCGGCCGGCGCGCCGAAAACCGGGAGGCCGAACTGGAGGCCAAGGTCGGCGAGCGCACAGGGCAGTTGGAACAAGCCCTCCGCAAGGACCGCCTCCGGCTGGACCTCCTGGAATCGGTCATCGACGAGCGAACGCGCGAGCTGCGCCACGCCGCCATGCACGACAAGCTCACCGGGCTGCCCAATCGCTCGATGCTCTCCGACGAGCTTTCGCACGCCATCGCCCATCGCCACGCCGACCCGTCGAGCGCCTTCGGCGTGATGTTCCTCGACCTCGACGACTTCAAGCTCGTCAACGACACCCTCGGGCACGACGCCGGCGACGAGCTGCTGCGACAACTCACGGCGCGGATCGGCAACACTCTCGACATCGCCCGCCAGGTTCCCGACTGCAAACGATTGCTCGCCGGCCGACTCGGCGGCGACGAGTTCGTCATCCTTTACGAGGGCGCCAACGTCACCGCCGCCACCACCGATCTGGCGTTGAAACTGCTCACGGCGGTGGTGCTCCCGTTCGACATCAAGGGCCAGTCCGCCCGCTGCGGCGCCAGCATCGGCATCGCCGCCGGCACCGCCGATTACAACGCCGTCGAGGACATCCTCCGCGACGCCGACATCGCCATGTACCAGGCCAAGGCCGGCAAGAATCGCTTTGTCATCTTCAAGCCCGAGATGCACGATGCCGTCGTCGCCCGCGTCTCCCTCACCGACCAGATCCGCCAAGGCATCGAAGCCGGACAGTTCGTCCTGCATTACCAGCCCATCGTGTCGCTGGTCGACGGCTCCCTCGGGGGCTTCGAGGCGCTGGTGCGATGGAATCATCCCGACGGGCAGCTCTTGCCGCCCGGACGATTCATCGCCTTGGCCGAGGCGACCGGGCTGATCCGCCCATTGGGGCTGTGGATCCTGGAGTGCGCCATCCAGCAGCTGGCGGCGTGGAGCAAGGCATTTCCCAACCGCAATGTTCCCGTGGCCGTCAATCTCGCCCCGGCCCAGTTGGGCGATTCCCGGTTGGTGCCGACCTTGCTGATGCTTATCGCCCGGCACGGGATCGACCCGTCGCGTCTGGTGATCGAGGTCACCGAAGGCGCCATCTCCGATTCCGACGGCGAGGGGGAGAAAATCCTGTCGGCCATCCGCTGCACCGGCGTGCGCATCTACATCGACGATTTCGGCACCGGCTACTCGTCGCTGGGACGGTTGCCGCGTCTTCCGGTGGACGGGATCAAGATCGACCGCTCGTTCATCAGCGAGTCCGGCGAACAGCGGAAATACGCCGCGATCATCAATGCCGTCATCAACCTCGCCGGCCATGTCGGCGCCGATGTGGTGGCCGAGGGCGTCGAGCAAATCGGCCAAGTCGCCATGCTCCAGGCCCTCGGCTGCGAGCGCGCCCAGGGCTTCTACTTCTCCCCCGCCCTGCCGGTCGACCAAGCCACCGCCTGCTTCACCCAATCCTGGTGCGTCGGCGCCCAAAAGCGCGCCGCCTAACATAAATGTACCTGTCCCCTTTATCTAAAGGGGACAGGTACCTTTATTTATAAGCATTGTCCATAAAGACATTTGCGAACCATGCCATTTTATGGAACAGCACACTTCGGGGCGCATCCGATGGCGCCGCTCCCGTCAGGAGGTTCCTCGATGCCGTCAGGCATCCGCGCCTTGCGTCGCCTCATCACGTCCCCCCAACACCGCCTCCACCACCGGCCGGATCGCGTCGTAATCGAAGCCGCGGCGCAACAGCATCCCCGTCAGCCGACGACGGGCGGTGGCCGGGTCGAGTTTCAATAGCCGGGCGGACTGTTTCTCGGCCAATCGCCGGGCGACGGCCATCGAATCGTGGGATTCGTAAACTTCTTCCAAGGCTCGATTTGCGGTCGTCCTGTCCACCCCTTTTTTCAGCAGCTCGACCATCGCCCGGTTGCGCCCTTGGCTCTTGCGCTCGGCGGCGTACCGGGCCTTGACTTTGGCGAAACGGGCATCGTCCACATAGTCCAGCCGAACCAAATCCGCCAGCACCGCGTCGATCACGGCCGGGCCGTATTCGCGGAGAATCAATTTGCGGCGCAGCTCCGAATGGCTGTGAAGCCTTATCTCCAGGAATGACAGGGCTTTATCGAAAACCTCTTGCCGGAGTTCCCCTTGCTGGATGTCGGCGACCTGCTCGTCGGAAATCGTTTGCCCCTCGCGCAGGCGGAACTTGGCGACCACGTTCAGGTTCACGCCGAAGGCGAACTTGCCATCGAGGAAAATATTGCGTCGATTCGGGCGCCGCTTCTGTTCGGTGATCTTGGTGATCCTCGCCATGGGTGCGATTATACCGTCTATGGACGCGAGCGGCGGGGAAAAACCCGTCGTCATAAACCATTCATTCATCGCATCTTATCGCCTATGACGCCGCCAAGGGGGTGTCAACAAGGCATTTGCTTCTCGACATTCTCGGACGTTGCGGCGAAAATGCTTTTCCGGCGATCCGAGGTGCGGTCGCCAACGTACGATGGGTTTTGATTCACAACGTGATACTCAACATCGCCCTGGAACAACCTGATAAGAAGCTGGCCTTGTTCGGTCCGTCGGACAAGAACCTGCGGATGATCCGCGACACCTTCGACGTGCAGGTCGTCGCGCGGCAAGAGGAGGTGCGCCTGTCCGGCGACCGCGAACAAGTCGCCAAGGCCGCCTTGGCGCTCGAGCAATTGCAGCGTCGGCTGCGTCGGCAGGACTGGCTGAGCGTCGAGGACGTGGGCGCGGCGATCCGGGCCGCCGGGGTGGACGGCGAGGGGGACTCCGCCGACGGAATCGAGGTTTTCGCCAAGCGCGGGGCGGTTCGCCCCAAGACCGACGGGCAGCGACGCTATCTCGACGCCATTCTTCATCATGACCTGACTTTTTGCATCGGACCGGCGGGGACCGGCAAGACGTATCTGGCGGTGGCGGCGGCGGCGTCGGCGCTGAAGCTCGGGCAGGCCAAGCGGATCGTGCTGGCGCGCCCGGCGGTCGAGGCCGGCGAGCGGCTGGGCTTTTTGCCCGGCGATTTGCAGGCCAAGGTGAACCCGTATTTGCGGCCGCTGTTCGACGCCCTGCACGACATGATGGACTTCGAGCAGGTCAAGCGGTTCATGGTGAATGACGTGATCGAGGTGATCCCGCTGGCGTTCATGCGCGGGCGGACGCTCAACGACAGTTTCATCATCCTGGACGAGGCCCAGAACACCACGCCGTCGCAAATGTTGATGTTTTTGACGCGATTGGGCAATGATTCCAAAATGATCGTGACCGGGGATGTCAGTCAAGTTGACCTCCCGGAGGGCCAGCCCAGCGGTTTGGCCGATGCGATGCGCAAGTTGAGCGGTATCAAGGGTATAGAGCGGATCGAGTTGGACAAGGCTGACATCGTACGACATAAATTGGTGCAGAACATCGTCGATGCCTACGAGCGCCAGCGCGCGGCGGACTGAACGGGTCGGGCCGGGCATGGCGGTTGCAATGCTCCCCCCGCAAGCGGCGAGAACGACGCTGGCGTGTGCCGTTGGCGAGGTTGGTTGTTGATCTTGTTCGCCGCCTCACTGAACGTCCGACGACGCCGGCGCGTGCCCTTGGCGATGTTCGGAAACTTGACGTTTCAATGCACCGCGAAAGCGGCGAGAACGACGCCCCGAGGGCGATGAATCGAACGATGATATGGGATGGTTTCACAGGACAAGTTCGCGTCGGGCGGAGATTCGCAAGAATCGGCCTGACTTGGGTGGCAAGGGGCTGGCCCGCTGGCGTTCCGACGGGACGCTGGTGGCGGTGGGGATTTTGGTGGTGTTCGTGGGGGTGGCGTCGTGGATTTTGATGTTGCGCCAGGATGTGCTGCCGTATCGGGTGGGGCAATACGTCGGGGCCGACATCCACGCGCGGGTGCCGTTCAATTATTTGGACAAGCGGGAGCTGGCCAACGCCCAGGACTTCGCGCGGCAGACGACGCCGAGCGTTTACAAGGCCAACGGGGAGGTGTGGGCGGGGCTGACGGATTCGTTGATGAAGTTGCCGGATCGGATGGGGGACAAGTCGCTCGATGAGCTGCCCGAGGGGTTGCTGAGGCAGTTCCATCTGAAGTATGCCTCGTTCACGACGGACTTGGACAGCGGGTCGGTGACGGTGTTCGATCAGAGCCGCACGGCGGGGCGCCGGCCGGGGTATGCCAAGGGGGTCAACGCGTATGTCCAGTCGCTGTCGGGGTTGGTGGTGTTGCCGGAGAGCCAGCGGCTGAAGGAATACGACCGCGTGAAGGACACGCCGGGATTGAGTCCGCGGGTGATGGTGAACGGCGCGGACGTGAAGATCGACGACACGTTCTCGACGGGGCCGAGCGACGAGGTGCTGGCCCGGTTCAAGTCGGCGGCGAAGGCGAACTTCGCCGAGCAGATCCAAAGCGACATCGTGGCATTCACGCAGTCGTATCTGGCGGAGCATCCGACGCACGTGCTGGACGAGGACGCGACGGCGGCGCGGCAGAACGAGGCGGCCCGGAGCGTGCCGGTGGCGCGGGGGCTGGTGTCGTACGCGGCCAACCGGATCATCAAGCGCGAGGGGCGGGTGGAGCCGGCGGATTTGGAATTGCTCAAGGCCGAGCGGGACGAGTATGGCGAGGCCAAGATCACGTCGGGAATGGCGTGGAAGAACCGGGCGGGGATATTCGGGATCGTGCTGGTGGTGGCGCTGGGGCTGGCGGGTTACGTCAAGCATTTCCAGCCGCGGGTGGTGAAGAACCACGCGCGGGCGGTGGCGATCGCGGCGCTTATGTTGGCGATGCTGCTGCCGGCGCAGTTGGCGGGGATGGGGACGGGGGCGATGTACCTGTTCGGAGTCGCGCCGACGATATTGGTGGCGATGATCCTGGCGATCGCGTACGACCGTCGGTTCGCGATGGGGATCGCGACGATGCACGCGATATTGGCGACGGTGGCGCTGGATCAGTCGATCGGGTTTTTCCTGGTGATGTTCGCGGGGATTTTCACGTGCTGCTATCTGCTGGATGACATCCGGGGACGGGGCAAGCTGATCGAGGTGGGCGGGGCGACGGCGGTGGCGTTGATGATCGCCGCGGCGGTGACGGGGGCGGCGTCGCAGAACCCGATCCAACCGCTGGACTTCATCGGGCAGAACATCCTGCACGCCGGGGCGGCGGGGCTGGCGGTGGGGTTCATCGTGCTGGGGATATTGCCGTTCATCGAGAAGGCGTTCAGGATCACGACGAGTCTGTCGCTGCTGGAATGGGCGGATTCCAGCCAGCCGCTGATGCGGCGGTTGTCGCTGGAGGCGCCGGGCACCTACAACCACAGTTTGCAGGTGGCGACGCTGGCGGAGGAGGCGGCCGAGGCGATCGGGGCCAATTCGCTGCTGTGCCGGGTGGGGGCGTATTACCACGACATCGGGAAGATCAACAAGGCCGACTATTTCATCGAGAACCAGAGCGACGGGGTGAACCGGCACATCAATCTGTCGCCGAGCGTGTCGCTGCTCATCATCATCGGGCATGTGAAGGACGGGGTGGAGATGGCCAGGGAGTACAATCTCCCGACGAGCCTGTTCCCGTTCATCCAGCAGCACCATGGCACGACGCTGGTGGAGTATTTCTATCGCCAGGCGTGCGCCAACCAGGAGGATGCGGGGGAGGGTCCGACGATCAGCGAGACGCAGTATCGGTATCCGGGTCCCAAGCCGCGGATGAAGGAGATCGCGTTGGTGATGCTCGCCGACGCGGTGGAGAGCGCGACGCGGGCGATGGGCGAGCCCAACGCCAACCGCATCGAGACGCTGGTGCGCGACATGTGCATGAAGCGGCTGCTGGACGGGCAGTTCGACGACTGCGACCTGACGACGCGGGAATTGGACGCCGTGGCGCGGTCGATGATCAAGTCGCTGGTGGGGATCCACCACGGACGGATCCCCTATCCGGCCAAACCCCAACCCCAGTCGGCGCCGGTGAGATCGGCGGCCAGAAGCGCGTGAGACCGCAAGCAGCAACGATATCGAAGACAGACCGGCGCCCCCGCGCTGGCGCGCTGGAGTTGGCCATCGCCACGCGGGCGGGTCGGGGGTGGGAGGGGCATTTGCGAAAACATCTGGTCGCGGCCCATGCGCTGTTGAAACCGGCGCTGGCGGAATTGTCGCTGGCGATCGTGGGGGATGCGGCGATGGCGAAGTTGCACGAAGGGCGACTGGGGATCGCCGGGCCGACGGATGTGCTGACATTCGAGCTGGATCACGACGGTCGCGGGCGGGTGACGGCCGGCGAGGTGGTGATATGCGCCGCCGAGGCGCGTCGGCAGGCGCGGCGGCGCGGGGTGGCGGAGCGCGATGAGGCGATGCTGTACGCCTTGCACGGGATGCTGCATTTGTGCGGGTATAACGATCTGACCGACGGCGACCACCGGCGGATGCACAAGAAGGAGGACTGGATTTTGGACAGGCTGGGGATCGGGGCGGTGTATGGGGCGGCCGAATCGAAACGCGGGGGGCGTATATGAGTCCACTGTTGCTGGTGGCGCTGATCTTGTTGGCGGCGGCGGTGTCGCTGCTGTTCTCGACGTTGACGCATTCGCTGCGGGATTTGTCGCGCGGGCGGTTGACGGAGGTGCTGCGGCGCCGCGGGCGCGAGGGCGACGCCGGGGCGTTGATGGAGGCGTCGGGGGAGATGGGGTTCGTCACCGCGGCGCTGCGGCTGGGGTCGAACCTGCTGATATTGGTGTTGACGATCGCGGCGTTCGACCTGACGGCGATCCGCCCGATGTGGCGGTATGTCGAGGCGGTGGCGATCGCGGGATTGATCACGCTGTTCACGTCGGTGGCGATGCCCCATGCGTTGGCGCGACACGGGGGCGAGCAGATCGTCGCGGCGACGGCGCCGCTGCTGTGGATGCTGCGGTGGATGTTGGCGCCGCTGGCGAAGGTGATGCACGCGATGGACAACCTGGTGGGCCGGGCGGCGGGCGGGACCGAGCAGACGCCCGAGGACGACATCGAGCAGGAGATCATGTCGATCGTCGAGGAGGGGGAGAAGGAGGGCGTGGTCGACGACCGCGAGCGTCGGATGATCGAGTCGGTCATCAGTTTCCATGGCACGACGACGGGTCAGATCATGACGGCGCGGACGGAGATCGTGGGGCTGGAGAAATCGGCGACACTCGAGGAGATCGTTCGCGTCGTCGAGTCGTCGGGGCATTCGCGGCTGCCGGTTTACCAGGGGAATCTGGACCACATCGTGGGGATCCTGTACGCCCGTGATTTGCTTCGCCACGTGGGACGTTCGGCCGAGGCGTTCGACATCGCCACGGCGATGCGCCCGCCGCTGTATGTGCCGGAGACCAAGCCGCTGCGGGATTTATTGCAGGATTTCCGGCTGCAAAAGGTGCACCTCGCCATCGTGCAGGATGAATACGGCGGCACCGGGGGGCTGGTGACGATCGAGGACACGCTGGAGGAACTGGTCGGGGAGATCAGCGATGAGCACGAACCGGCCGAGCCGGCGATGTTCCGTCGGGTGGCCGACGGGGTGGCCGAGGCCGATGCGCGGATTTACATCGACGAGATCAACCGGCTGATGGGGCTGCGGCTGCCGGACGACGTTGGATACGACACGCTGGGGGGGTTCATTTCCAACCTGCTGGGCCGGATCGGGGAGAAGGGGACGACGTTCGAGCACCAAGGGGCGCGGTACACGATCCTGGAGGCCGAGCCGCGGAAGGTGAACCGGGTGAGGATCGAGATGGGGACGAGGTCGTAGACGTTTGTTCGTGGACGTTTGGCGGTTGCGGGATGCGGGATGCGGGTTGCGAGTGCGGGAGGAGGGCGGCAGGGTGGGACGTGTTCGCGATAGAGGGCGATAAAGGGGTCATCTTTGCTCTGTCTCGATCCTTGGATATGCAGCGCGGTTTTAAGGCGTTGCGCCGACCTCTTCCCTGCTTTTCGGACGTGCGAGGCGGTCCTCGGCATGCGTTCCAGTCCAAAAGAGCCTTCGGATAAGGGTCGAGACAGAGCAGG
>JBBSAF010000111.1:0-8298 GCA_038252525.1 Tepidisphaerales bacterium | reverse complement strand
GTTGGGAGTGGGTTGCAAGTTGGGGGTTGCGAGTTGGGGGTTGCGAGTGGGTTGGGAGTTGGGGGTTGAGGGCAATCGCTTGAGTTATGGTCGCGGGGAGTTTAGCTTGATTCGATTCGTTTGATTTTTGGGGTTCCGATAAAAGGCGGGTGGCCGTTGATGAGCCGCCTGGAAACACGATCATGCCCGAGATGATGGAATCGCCCGCGATGGAGGAATCGAATCGCTCGACGCCGGGGGGCAAGCGTCCGGCGGCGCCGGTTCGGCACGTCCTGGAGTTCGAGAAGCCGTTGGCGCGGCTCGAACAGCAGATTCACGAGCTGGAGGCGATGCAGGATCAGAAGCGGATCGACTATTCGCGCGAGTTGCGGCAACTGCGGACCAATTACACGGCCTTGTTGCGAAAGACCTACGCCAATTTGAGCGCTTGGGAGACGGTGCAGGTGGCACGGCATCCGCAGCGCCCGCTGTTCAAGGACTACGTGGAGATGATCTGCCGGGAGTTCCGGGAACTGCACGGCGACCGGCTGTTCGGCGACGACTTGGCGATCAAGTGCGGGCTGGCGCGGCTGGGCGGGCACAAGGTGATGCTGATCGGGCATCACAAGGGCAAGGACACCAAGGAAAAGGTGGCGTGCTATTTCGGGTTGGCCCACCCGGAGGGATATCGCAAGGCGCTGCGATGCATGAAGTTGGCCGAGAAGTTCCATCTGCCGGTGGTGACGCTGGTGGACACGCCGGGGGCGTATCCGGGTATCGGGGCCGAGGAGCGCGGGCAGGCCGAGTCGATCGCGCGGAACATGATGGAGATGGCGCGGCTGAAGACGCCGATCGTGACGATCGTGACGGGGGAAGGCGGATCGGGCGGGGCGTTGGGGATCGCGGTGGCCGACCGGGTGGTGATGATGGAGAACGCGTGGTACTCGGTCATCAGCCCCGAGGCGTGCAGCGCGATCCTGTTCAAGGGCAACGAGCACGCGGCGCAATTGGCCGAATCGCTGAAGCTGACGAGCAAGGATTTGACGAAACTGGGGGTGATCGACGGGGTGATCCCCGAGCCGCTGGGGGGCGCCCACCGGGATCCGCACACGACCGCGCACAACCTCGAGCAATACATCGCCAAGACGCTGCGGGATCTGAAGCGGTGCAAGATCGAGAACCTGTTGGAAAGGCGGTATGAGAAGTTTCGTCAGATGGGGGCGGTGGCCGAGACGGTGAAAAAGTCGGCTGCGAGGGCGGTGTGAACCGGCGGGACCGTCCGCGGGGCAGGCAGGCGCCGCGATGCGGCGCGGCGACGATTGTCGGGATGGGCCGGGGGCGGCGAAGGGCTTGGGAGTCGAGATGACCGGCGACTCGGTGGAATCGACGCGCGCGAGTGGCGCGGCATGGCGCATCGCGGGGATCTACGCGATCCTCGCGGGGATCTGGATTTTCCTATCGGATCGGGCGTTGGCGTCGATGGTGTCGGCCGACACGCTGGCGCGTCTGACGCATTTCCAGACGCTCAAGGGACTGTTTTTCGTGCTGGCGACGGCGTCGCTGCTGTGGCTGGCGGTGGACCGGCATACGCGGGCGATGGAGCGGGCGGCGGTTCGCACCCGTCGGATCGACGCCGAGTACCGGCAGTTGGTCGAGCAGGCCGAGGAAGGGGTGTGGGCGCTCGATGCCGCGGGGATGACGACCTTCGCCAATCAACGATTGGAGGAGATGCTGGGGACGGACCGGCTCCTGGGTCGGCCGGCGCTGGATTTCGCGGCGGGGGTGTCGGTGGAGGCGCTGTCGGATCTACTGATGCATTGCGGCAATGGCGAGCGATTGACGGTGGAGATGCCGCTGCGCCGGGCGGATGGCGTGGCGGTGGAGGCGCGGTTGGTGGCCGGTCCGGCGCCACGCGATGCGCACGGGGTGGGGATGCTGATGATGGTGACGGACCTGACCGAGCGCCGGTCGGCGGAGACCGCGCGCCGGCAGAGCGAGCGCCGGCTGGCGTCGTTCCTGGCGAACATGCCGGGGCTGGCGTTCGTGAAGGGCGCCGACGGACGGTATGTGATGGTCGAGGGGGCTGCGAAGCGCGACCTGCCGGACTCGGTCCTGTTGCGGGTGGGGGCGACGGCGGAGGAATTGTGGCCGGATTTGGCGGCTACGATCGCCCAGGGGGACGCCGCGGCGCTGGCGAACGGGCGGAGCGATCCCTACATGCTGGTGATTGCGACGAAGCTGGGGATTCGGCATTGGATGAACGTGAAGTTCAGGATGGACGACGGCTCGGGCGAAGCGGTGTTGGGGGGATTGTCGATCGACCTGACCGACCAGATCGAGGCCCGTGCGGCGCTGGCCGAGTCGGAGGCGCGGTACCGGGCGTTGGCGACGGAATTGGAACGTCGAGTGGAGGACCGGACGGCGGAGTTGCGGGCGGCGAAGGATGACATCGAATCGCTGCTGCATTTGATGACCCATGGGGTGGGGTCGTCGTTGCGGGGGTTGGAGGAGTTCGGGCGGACCTTGGCGCGGACGCAGGACGGGGCGATGAACGACATCGGGCGCGAGGCGACGATGCGGATCGTGGGCGCCGCGGCGCGGGCCGGTCGGATGATGCAGGAGTTGATGGAGTTCGGTCGGTCGGGGGCGCATCCGCCGGAGCCGGTGAGCCTGGCGCTGGTGGCCCACGAGGTGGTGGGCCGGCTGGAGCGCGAGCGCGCGGGGCTGCGGGTGCATCTGCACGGGCCGCTGCCGATGGTTTTGGGGCATCGGGTGATGCTGGCGGAGGTGCTGTTCTGCCTGTTGGACGACGCGGCGGGGAGCGATGGCGCGGACATCGAATTGACGACCCATCGGATCGACGATTGGGTGCGGCTGCTGGTGTCGCGGCCGGAGGGTCGCGGGGACGAACCCCCTGTGGTGCGGCGCGGCGTCGAGCGGATGAACGGACGGTTCGGGTTGGATCACGATCCCGCCGGCAAGCCCATGGCATGGATCGAGCTGGAGGTCGCGGGAGAGGGGTGAGATCGGGCGGATCACGCGTTGGCGGGCGCGTCGGCGAACGGACTCGATCGCGGGGGGGAGGCTCTCTTTGGAATGCACGAGTTGCCTGTCGCCAGGGGCGGTTCTTATGTCGCGGGGGCGATAGGCCCACGTTGTCATGCACAACTCGTCGGTGGTCGACCGGGATGGTTTTGTCGCGGGGGCGACTCGCCCTCGCTTTGCCACGGCACGCCGGTGACGATGGCGCTCGACGGGGTTTTCACAACTTCAAAACCCCATCCGTGCCGGTCGCGCCGTCGGACGCGGGCGAGGCGCCCACGCAACGTGGGAAAGCGACCCGCCCCCGTGGCTTGCACCAGCGTTGTGCATGGCAATGAGGCGAGGATGCCCAAGCAACCTGGAAATGCGCGCCGTCTGCGTGATGGGGCACAAAAAATGTGTACGACAACGAGGGGGGACGCGGCCGCCATCAAAACGGGACTGTCATCGGGCTGATGGGGCGGCTGGCGCCCCCACCGTCGCCGCCGGGTCGCCGCGCTGGGCGAACCAGGTTTTGCCGACTTGCAAGACATCGAGTCGGATCGGGGCATCGTCGCCATCGGCCTTCCATGACAGATCCACATTGATGGTTTGGCCGGGATCGAGGGGCGGGACCGATTGGCGGGCCAGAATCTTCTTCGCGCCGTCGGGTGATGTGGCCTGGTCCCGATAGGCGCATAGTTCATACCGATCATCGGATCCCCGCGCCCAGAAGTATCGGCTGGCGTTGGTCAGCGTGACCGTCACGGCCCGCCGGTCCCCCGCCGAACGCACCCCCCCCGCCGCGATGCGGGCGTGATAAAACGTCGGGTGATAATCATCGCGGACATACTCCGCGAAATCCGCATAACTCACGGCCGGCTTTTTCGCCATCGTCCGTTCCAACCAGAACTGGTCGAGGATTTCCGTCACATCCTCGCCCAACAGCCCCACATGCAGGTAGAGCGGCGAAAGCTGTTGACGGCGGGCCTGTGCGAAGGGGATGCCCTGTCGCATGGCCACCAACGTCCCCACCAATCCCGTGCGGTCGGCCCCGGCGTTGCAATGAATGAGCATCGGTCGGGGGGCATGTTCGATGGCATCGAGGATTCGCAGCATCTGCTCCCGCGTCGGCAGGCGGCTCATTGCCAGCGGGACGTGTATTTCTTCCAGTCCCAAGTCCCGCGCCACCCCCGCCTCGGCCCGGCTGGGGGCCGAATCGGTGTCGGGATTCAGCTTCAACACGGTCCTGAGATGGTCGTCGCGTTTCAACCGCTCCAAGAGCGCCCGCGTCGGCTGGGCCGACCGATACACCTGCGCGGCCACGATGGGGTGGAGATTCAGCAGGACATATCGTTGAACGAGGAAAAATCCACCCAGCAGCACCGCCACCATGGCGACGGCGTACACCGCCCACCGCCCGCACCGCTTTCGCCCCTGTCGTCTCTCTGGCATCCCCCCACTATAGCCCCCCCGCCCGTTGACATCCCTTCTCCACTGCCCACTGCCCACCGCCTACCGTCCTACCGGCCTCCGCGCGGCGATGAGGTTGACGATGCGGGCGGCGGTCTCCTCGACGGCCTGGTCGGTCACATCCAGCGTCGGCCAGCCGTGCCGGGCGAAGAGGCGCTTGCTCCAGAGCACCTCCCGGTCCACATGGTCGGGGTCGTTGTATCGGGTGTCGCCCATGCGCCAGCCGATGCTGCGGTTGGTGCGGATCTCGACCAGTTGGTGCGGCTCGATCAGCAGCCCCACCACGTTGCGTTTCAGTTCCAGAAGCTGTTTGGGCGGCTCGATTCCCATGGCCAGGGAGACGTTGGCAACCTTGTGGCCTTGCTGGGCGAGGTAGATGCTGGTCGGCGTCTTGCTGGTCCGCGAGACCCCGGCGAGCACGATGTCGGCGCGGTGGAGCGTCTCCAGCCCCAGACCGTCATCGTGTTCGAGAGTGAACTCCAGGGCCTTGATCCGCTCGTGGTAGAGGTTGGAGGTGTCGTGCAGCGCCTCGACATCGGCGCTGGGGGCGATGCCCGACACCCGCGACAGGAAATGGACGAAATCCCCCGTCAAATCGCACTGCGGCAATCCCAGCTCATCGCAGCGGGACGCGATCGTCCCCTTGGCCTCCGACGACACCATCGCGTGGCACACGATCCCCGGCTCCTCGGCCACATGGTCCAGCGCCACGCGAAGCCGCGCGGGGGTTTGCAAAAAGTTCTGGGGCCGAAGCACGAAGGCGTCGGAGGGGAACTGCGTCAGGAACGCCGTCAGCATGTGCTGGGCCAGATTCCCGGTCGAATCCGACAGGATATGCAGGGGGATCAGCCGGCCATGGG
The DNA here is from genome assembly GCA_038252525.1 of Tepidisphaerales bacterium. GTDB lineage: Bacteria > Planctomycetota > Phycisphaerae > Tepidisphaerales > Tepidisphaeraceae > JBBSAF01. The sequence goes on along the minus strand of JBBSAF010000111.1, from coordinate 2,965 downwards.
TTCCCAGAGGCTTTTTGCCGCCACCGGTCGCCATGGGCTTGGGGCTTGGCGGCGGCGCTTTTTTCAGCGCCTTCTTGGCGGCGTTGGCCCCCTTGGACGCGCGGCTCGGCGCGGGCGTTTTCTTCACCGCCGTCTTCACCGCCCTTTTCACCGTTTTCTTCACCGGTTTTTCGGCCGTTTTTTTCGCCATGGGCGGATTGTAACGGACCGCGGCTCAGAAAGTGCCGCGGAGCATCAATCCGATATAGGGTCGGTCGCTGAACGACGCCACCTCGTCGTCGTTGCGGACATCGAACCCGCGCGAGAGGGTTTGATCGAAGGCGTAGCCGACCCCCAAGGCCGCGTCGATCCATTGCCCGTGGATCAGGCGCACGCCGGCCTCGACGCGTCGCATCTGATGAAACCAGCGGTCGATATGCCGATCGGTCGGGTCGCCGGCGAAATGGAACCCCTGGTGGAACTCCGAAGCCTGGGCGTAGAGCGACCAGCCATCGCCGATCCGATACGAGAACCGCGCCTCGGCGTTCAGCGGGGCGACGTAGGATGCGGCCAAGGTCCAACGGTCGTCGGGATGGTACTCCACCCGGTTCACGGGGTACCCCACCGTCCACGACAAATGCTCATCTGTGTATGAATACCCCACCGCCGGCAGCGGCACGTCCGGCATCCACAAATTGTTGCCGTCATAATCCAAACCGACCGCAAGGCGATGGTGCTCGTCGATCGCGCGTTCGGCCCATACGTGGCCGAGGCCGTACACCGCATCGCCGTCGCCGAAGGGGGTGTCGCCGGCGTAACCGGCGCCGGCGGCGAGGTTGAGATTCCAATCGCCGAACCGTCCCACCGTGGCCGCGGCTTGCAGCGAGATGTCGTTCATGCCATTGGGCAAATCCGGGACGGTGAATCCGAAGTCGGCCGTGAGCAGCCGATAAGAGATCACCGGCGAGGCGTCGTCGTCGCGGTCGAACCGGACCCGGCCGAAGGAATCCCAGAAAAACACGTCGGTGTCGGCGTCGGAGCGTCCCTTGACGTGTCCGCCGAACTCGATGAGCGGATTGTCGAAGGTGGTGGCCAGTCGCCGATCGGACCAGTGGCCGAGGACCGGACGGGAAACGGGGATTTCGGCCCGGACGAGCGGCGCGGCGGCGCCGACGGCGAGAATCCAACCGATGGGGGCGATGTTCATGCGTCTCCGAAAAAGGGGTTTGCGTGGAAACCTATGCGACATTGCCGCACAATACAATCAGCATGGCCGACTCCGATACCCTTTTTTCGCACCATCCCCGCGCATGGGCGGGCAACCGATACGTCTACCCGGTGGTCAGCCGACGGGGAAGGGGTTTGTCCATCGGGATCAACCTGAACCCCGACAAGGTGTGCAATTTCGATTGCGTCTACTGCTGTGTCGATCGCACGGTTCCGCCGGCGGTGTGCGAAGTCGATCTGCCGACGGTCGAGGCCGAACTCGATCACCTGTTGACGTTGGCCGCCGACGGGTCGATCTGGCACGTGCCCCCCTTCGACCGGGCCGATACCGAGTTGCGTCGGCTCAACGATGTGGCGTTCAGCGGGGACGGGGAACCGACGGCCTACGGGCGATTCGCCGATGCCTGCCGGCTGGTCGCCGCCCGGCTGGGCGCCCATGGTCTGTCGGATGTGAGGATTGTCACCATCACCAATGCCACGCTGTTGCATCGGCCGGGCGTGATCGAGGCGCTGGCGTTTTTGGATGGGCACAACGGCGAACTATGGGCAAAGCTCGACGCCGGGACGGGGGACTATTTCAGGCGGATCGAGCGGACGGCGATTGGATTGGACCGGGTGCTGGCGAACATCCTGTCGGCCGGTCGGGTTCGTCCGATCGTCATCCAGTCGATGTTCCTGGAACTGGGGGGCGAGGGGCCGGGGGAATCGGAAATATCGGCGTATCTTCGGCGATTGACCGACTTGCGCGAGGGCGGCTGCCAAATCAAGGGGGTGCAAGTGTATACGGTCGCGCGGAGTCCTGCGGATGAGCGTGTCGGTCCGCTGTCGTGCGCGGCGTTGGCCGACATCGCCGGACGCATCGAGGGTCTGGGGCTTCACGCCGAGTGGTTCGGAAAATGAAGGCGCTTGTCTGCTGTAGATCCCCTGGATATTCAGGGTGGAAACGAGTCTTTAGACCCTTTTCTTTGTCGACAATTGTCGTGCAAGTGGAGGCCGGGCGCGGTATAATGGATCTTGGCAGTGAACGGGAGGGGAAACGAGGCGCGGGAACGATTTGGGCGATGGGTATGGGGCGTTTAGGGACACTATCGGTGGGGCGGAAAGCAGGCGGGCGATGGGATGGTCGCCGGGCGGAGCGGCTTGGGCAAAGATCCGTTCTCTTGGGCATCAAATCGAAAATGGAGCGGGCGTGATCCGCACATAACTCTGGAGTGGGATGCGTCCCGTTTTGTGGTCGGTGGGGACACGAAGGGGGTCATCCTGACTTTTGCGGACACGAAGGGGGTCATCCTTGCTTTTGCGACACGGAAAAGGGTCTAAGATCCGTTTCAATCCGCCTCAGTGGCCAATCTAATCGCTTTTGATCCATTTGCCACAGAGAGCACCGAGATCACGGAGAAAAACAACAACAAACCGCGTTTCACCTTTCGCCGTCCGCCGTCCGTCGACGCAACGGCGCCAACCCGCGTTGCAACTCCCTCCCCTTCGGTTCCGCCGGATGCGCCGCGCCTCGCCGGCCCAATCCCTTGTTCTCCCATCCCCCATGCCACTCTTTTCTCATCTCTGTGCCCTCTGAGTCCTCTGTGGCACATTCCCCCCCGTCCCCAACGCCCGCTCGTAGTGCCGCCACACCGCCCAATCCGCGAACGTGTCGGCCAGTGCACGGTACGCACCCACCAAACCCCGCCGCGGATCATCCTCGCCCAACGCCGTCAATCCCCCTTCCGACCGGGAATAGAGGGGGGGGCCCCCCCCCCCC
>JBBSAF010000110.1:0-8377 GCA_038252525.1 Tepidisphaerales bacterium | reverse complement strand
CCTCCGCCAGCCCCTGACGCGGCGGCGCCTCGCCCCCGTTGTTCCAGTTCAAGCCGATGAGGACGGCGCTCAACGGCGGTTTTCACAACCTCCAAACACACCTTCGCCCGGTGGCGCCCCACGGACGAGGCCGAGGCGGCCCGCGACAGCAAGGCCAACTTGTCTCTTCCCCCGTTTCACTCGTCCATTCGTTACGTTGACGGCACTGGGCGCCTCGCCCCCATTTCTTACTCCACAAGCCTCGCCCGCACGCAAGCCGTCCCCGCTCTCACCCCCCGCCCCCTCCGCCCTTATCCGCCGGTTTTTCTCCCCTGTCCATCTCCCGCCGCAAACCCATCGCCGTGATCGTCCGGGCCTTGTCATATTCCTCATCGCTCAGTTGCCCCTCCTCATGCATCCGCCTCAGATCCGACATCGAAAACCCGGCGCTGGCCAAGGGTTGCCCTTCCCCTCGCCACCATCGCCTGAACCCCGTCACCGCCACGAACAGCCCGATCACCACGGCGATGAGCACCAAGGACCATACGATGGCCTGGGTGTAATCGTTCACCTGTCCCGGCGATGGATCCCATCTCAACCCCATCCCGCGCATCCTAGACCTCCCCTTTTCCCCGGTCAATCCGCCAATTCCCGTTCCTGCCGCCCCGCCTTCGGCCGGTTTGACGGCCTCTCGTGGCGGGGGCGTCGCGCCCCCGCTTATAATCGCCCCATGGCGATCCCCCGCCCTTCTTCCGCACCCCTCCGCTCCTCCCGCCGCCGCGCCGCCCATCCCGCCGAAATCGACCCCTCCAACGCAACATCCCCTAAATCCAATCGCAAACAGCATTTACGACGCTACATCCACTGGCTTTCCCCCCATCGCAACGCCATCATGGTCCTGTTTGTCCTCTCCCTCATCGCCGGAATGCTCGATCTGCTCTGGCCGCTCGCCATCAAGCACATCCTCGATGGGATTCTTCCCTCCGCGCTCCCCATCGACCAAAAAACCCGCGCCTTGGCGATCTGGGGCGCCGGCATCCTCGCCATCCTGATCGTCAAACAAGCGTTTGACTCCACCCGCGCCTTCCGCATGGCCGTCCTCAACGTGAAAGTGATCTTCCGACTCCGCCAAGCCCTCTTCGAGGCCCTGCTGAAACTCGGCCTGTCGCAACTGTCGGAACTGAAGGCCGGCGGGATCATCTCCCGACTCTCCAACGATGTCGATGCCGTCAGCGGACTGATCCAAATGGCCCTCGTCAGCCCTGGCGTCGCGTTCATCCGCGTCATTTTGACCGTCGGCGTCCTATTCTACCTTTCGTGGCAACTCGCCTTGGTCGCCCTCGTCGCCATGCCCCCCTTGGCCGTGCTCAGTTACCTATGGCTGCGAACCGTCCGTCCCATTTACCGTTCAACCCAGCAGGACCGCCAGGAGGTCGATGCCCGTGTCGGGGAGACCTTCGGCGGAATTCGTGTCGTCCGCGCCTTCCGGCGCGAAACCCGCGAGGCCCGCGACTACGCCGTCGGGCATCACACCGTCATCCGCAAGTTCCTCCGCGCCCAAACCCGCGAAATCGCCCTCGAAGGCGTCTGGGGCATCCTCATCCCCGGCGCCAGCCTCATGATCGTATGGTACGGCGGCTACCTCTCCCTGCGCGGACTCGTCGGCGTCGGGGACATCTTCGCCTTCCAGATTTACGCGGTCCTCCTCCTCCAGCCCATCTGGCAAATCGTTTCGAGCATCAGCCAAACCCAAAAGTCCTTGGCCGCCATGCAACGGGTCTTCGAGGCCATGGAACTGCCCCCCGACAAACCCGACGCCCCCGACGCCGCCGACGCTCCGACGGCGGTCGAATCCATCCGATTCGAGCATGTCGATTTCGCCTATCGCGACGACGCCCCGGTGCTCGTCGATTTCGATTTGACCGTCCCCGGCGGCGTCACCGTCGCCCTCGTCGGCCCCAGCGGCGCCGGCAAAACCACCGTCACCGACTTGGTGGCCCGCTTCCACGACCCCACCGCCGGGCGCATCGTCATCAATGGCATGGACTTGCGCCAACTCCGACTCGGTTCATACCGCCGCCGCCTGGCGATCGTGCCCCAAGAGGTGTTCCTGTTCGACGGGACCATCGAGCGCAACATCGCCTACGGCCGGCGCGGCGCCACCCGCGCCCAGGTGATCGACGCCGCCCGTCGCGCCAACGCCCACGACTTCATCGACGCCATGCCCGATGGCTATGACACCTTCGTCGGCGAACGCGGCTTCAAGCTCTCTGGCGGACAACGCCAGCGATTGTCCATCGCCCGGGCGCTGTTGGCCGACGCGCCGATCCTCATCCTCGACGAAGCCACCAGCAACCTCGACAGCGAAAGCGAGCGACTGATCCAGCGGTCGCTCACCGAGCTCTTCCGCGGGCGCACGACGTTTGTCATCGCCCACCGCCTCAGCACGGTGGTCCACGCCGATCTGATCGTGGTGCTGGAGGCCGGCCGAATCGTCGAGCGCGGAACCCACGCGGAATTGATGACCCTCGGCGGGCTTTACCACGCCATGGTCCACCGCCAGCGTTTGGAACTGGCCGAACCATTGGCCGGGGAAGCGAGATGAGGTGGGGGTTGTGAGTTGCGAGTTGTGGGTTGTGAGTTGCGAGTTGCGAGTGGGGACGGAAAGCGTTTTGTGTCTTCTCCGCCTACTTTCCTTCCGCCTACCGCCTACCGTTCACTGCCTACCTCCCGGTTCATCCCCGCAAGCGTTTTCGGCCGGGGGACGGGGCGATGGCCCAATAGATGAAAATGAGCGTCGCCAGCAGCACCGCCCAGCCGATGTCGGGGTAGGTGCCGAAGATGAAGTTGTGGAATTGCCGGGGAAAGTCCGGGGAGATGTCGGCGCCGAACTTGGGCCAATTCCTGTTGCTCAGCATGACGTGGATGGTCATGATGAACGTCACCAGCGTCAGGAATAGCGCCAAGAGGGTCGATCCCACCGAGACCCCGGCGGCGACCATCCCCACCCCCGCCGCGAACAGCAGATAGCGTTCGTGGACCTGCGGCGGAAACGCGAAAAACACCAGCCACGGCGCCGTGATCGCCAGCAGGAATCGCGGATCCCGGCGCGAATGCTGCAGCGCCACCCCCACGATGCACGGAACCATCGACAGCACGAAAAGGCCAAACAAAAACTCCCGCATCGGGATTTCCATTGCCTCGGTCGGCCAACCCATCAATGTATCCGGCTCGATGGTATACACCGTCTCCATCACGTCTTCCCAGTGGTAGCGTTCCTTGAGGATGCCGCCGAGGTTGCTGGTTTGGCCCATGATCATGCCCGGCCAATGGCGCGTGCCATAGCCGAACGAGCAGTCGGCCCACGCGCTGGATCCGTGGAACAGCGGAATGCAAAACAGCAGCGACGCCCCCAGGCAGGCGGCCCAGACATACCACTGACTTCGCCATCGCAATAATCCCGCGGCGGTGAGCAGGAGCGCCGTCAGGGCGATCGGCAATGCCACGTTGTCGCGGTATCCGACCCGTAGCCACGGCCAGAAGACCAGCAATGCGCAGCCGAGGGTCAACAGCGAGCGCAAAGCCAATTGAGTCAACCAGATGCGCCGGAACTTGGCCGGGTCGGTGTTGCGACTTCGTGGCCAGCGCCACCCCAGCCACATCAGCGCCGCGGCGAGGACCGTGCCCACCACCCAGGCGATGGCGGTGTGGTCGAGGATTCGCGGCAACTGCTCGCCCACCATGGGTTTATAGCTCACCAGCCACGGCGCCGCGAGCAGCCCGATGCCAAACAGCAGCCCGATGGCCCAGCGGACCGGCGGCCCGACCCGGCCCTGCAAAAGGGGCCAAGCGAGGAAGATCGGGGCGACGAAAAACTGCTGGCCCTTGAACATCGCCCCGATGGCGATCACCACGCCGGCAATGAACCAGAAGTCCCAGACCGCCAGCAGGATGCCCCAGATGTAAAACGGGATGACCCACATGTCCCACGTCGGCCAGCCGTGGCTGGAGAGGACGACGGCGGGGTTGAACCAGAAGAGCAGCGCCCCGATCAACGCCGGGACCGCGCCGTATAGCGAGGAGATCGGTTTTGGGTCCGGCGCCAGTTCGGGCGCCTCGATGGGGGCGATGGGCCGACGGAGGACGGTTCGCGCGAACCATCGCTCCAGTCGCGTCCGCCGACGAAACGCCGGTTGACGGGATTTGCGACGCCACGTGTAGATCAGCAGGAAGATGCCCACCGATCCGAAGGCGGCGATGGCGGTGTTGAAAGTCAGGATCGGCCAGTGCAGATCGTAGCCCTCGCGCCACTGGTCCTGGCGGGGGAAGTGCTCGGTGGTCCAGCGTCCCCACATCCCCATGGCGGCCAGTCGCAGGGGGGCGTAATCCAGCCAAAGCGGATCGCGCGGGCCTTGTCCGGCCATGGTGTCATAGAGATTGAGATAACCATGGGCGGCGACTTGTCGGCCCCAGAAGTAGCCGCGTTCGATATCCCAGACGAAACGGATGGGCGCGGTGTATTCAAACGCCCATTTGCGGTAGTCACGCCCCCATTGGAATGAATAGGCGATGGAGACGGCGATGAGCAGCCAGCCAAGGACGGGTTTGGCGTACGTCCGCCACCGCGCGGCGCCGGCGGGCCGGTCGGCGGGTGAAACCGCGACGGGGGAAACTGCAACGGGGGACGCGGTGTTGGGGGAAACCGCGGCGAGGGAAACCGCGACGGGGGAAACCGCGACGGGGGAAATCGCGACGGGGGAAACCGCAACGGGGGACGCGGTGTTGGGGGAAACCGTGTTGGGGGAAACCGTGTCGGTGGAAATCGTGTCGGGGGAAACCGTGTTGGAGGAAATCGCGGCGGGGGAAACCGTGTCGGGCGACGGGCGGTTTTCGGAGTCGGATTCGGTTTGCGCGCAGGCCGGATCGGTCATGGAAGGTATTACCCCCTCGGGGCGGGTTTGTGGAAAGCGATGAGTGTAGCGGCGGGGGGGCGGGAGGGAAGAAGGGGAGGTTGAATCCCATCGCCGCTCGCGCCGGCGCGGCCCTCCGCCTTGCCCGGCCAACCCGGGCGCCGTCGATGAAAACCAATTGCGTTTTTGTTTGCGGTGCCGGTCGTGGCGGGGCGCGACATAAGAAGCGCGGCGGGCGCCTTGTGTATGAATACGAGGCGTCGCCACCCCCGCGCGTAAAAAAACGCCCGGCGTAAGCTGGGCGTTACAATCAGGTCCGCCAAAGCGGAGAGCTGTTCGAGGACGAAAGTCCACTTACTGTGATAAGGGGCAACCGTCGCTCGGATACACTGACGGATAGTGTATACTTCCCTTCCGGGATGTAAAGAGATTTTTGTCATCTTTCCAAGGGGCCTTTCGATGGACACTTCGTCGGCGGTGATGGTCGGGATCGACTTGGGCGCCAAGTCGATCGGGTGGACGGTTTCGCACGTCATGACCGATGCCGAGGGACGCATGGAACCGGCGGGGTTGGTGACGGCGGGTTCCCGCTGTTTCGAGGCCGGCGTCGATGGCGACATCGAAAAGGGCAAGGATGAGGCCCGCGCTGTCGCCCGGCGCATGGCCCGCGGCGCCCGTCGGAATCTCCAGCGCCGCGCCCAGCGCCTCCGCGCGACCCTTCGGGCCTTGGGCGAACAGGGGCTGCTTCCCGGCGCGGTCGCCTCGCCGCCGGAGGCCCGCAAGACCTATCTCGATGCCCTCGACCCGCGATTGTTGGCGAAAATGCTCGCCGATGGCGAACCCGCCGGGGCGGTGTATGACAGCCCCGTTTACCAGATGCGCCGGCGCGTTCTCGATGGCGCCCGCGACCTCGAGGAAATCGGCAGGGCCCTGTTCCATCTCGCCCAGCGCCGCGGGTTCAAGTCCAACCGCAAGGACACCTCCAACGACGATGAGAAGGGCAAGGTCAAGGCCGGCATCGCCCACCTCGCCCGCGATATCCGGGACGCCGGCGCCCGCACCCTTGGCGAATATTTCTCGCGCCTCGACCCCCACCAAACCCGCATCCGCTCGCGCTGGACCGCGCGATCCATGTACGAGGCCGAGTTCGACGCCATCTGGGACGCCCAGGCGCCGCATCATCCTTCGATCATGACCGACGCCGCCAAGAACGCCATCCACCACGCGATCTTCTTCCAGCGCCCGCTGAAGTCCGCCAAGAATCTCATCGGCCTGTGCGAACTGGAGGCGCCCCGCCGACGCGCGCCCATGGGGTGCCTCACCTTCCAACGCTTCCGCATCGTCCAGACCGTCAACGACCTCACTTGGAAGGACGAAACCGGAGCCTTGCGCGGTCCCCTCGGCGTCGACGATCCCCGTCGCATGGAGCTCATCAACCACCTCGACGCCTGCGCCGAACTCGGGCTCGCCGACGCCAAGAAGCTTCTCGGCCTGCACGCCAAATCCAAGTTGATGATCGAAAATGGCCCGACCAAGAAGCTCACCGGCAACAAGACCGTCGCCAAGCTTCAACCCGCCCTCGGGGGCCAGTGGGAGAAATGGTCCCCCCGACAGCGTGAGGAGTTCGTCAACGAACTGCTCGGCGGCCTGCAGCAGGACCTTTGGGAACGTCGCCTGGGCGACTATTGGAAACTCCCCCCCGAAGTCGTCGAATCCGTCGCCGATGTCGGGCTCCAGCCCGGCTATGGCGCCTTCAGCCGCCGCGCCATGCGGAAACTGCTCGTCGAGATGGAGGCCGGCGTCCCGCTTGCCACCGCTCGCAAGAAACTCTACGGCGACGCCGCCAAGGCGTACCCGCCGATGGACCGCCTCCCCGGCATCCTCACCCCCGCCGTCCGTCGGCGCATCGGCAAGATCAACAACCCCGCCGTCATCCGCGCCCTCACCGAGCTTCGCAAGGTCGTCAATGAACTCATCGCCGAGTTCGGCAAGCCGGTTCGTTTCCGCGTCGAGCTCGCCCGCGATATCCGCAACACCCGCGAGGCCCGCAAGAAAATGTCCGACAACATCGCCGACCGCACCAAGGAACGCGATGGGTTCAAGAATGCGATGATCGCCGCCCTGCCGAATGACTTCGGCGGCCGCGAACCCCGCCGCGACGACATCGAAAAATGGGCCTTGGCCGAGGAATGCGACTGGCTCTGCCCCTACACCGGCAAATCCATCACTCCCGAAACCCTGTTCGGCCCCGATGCCCAGTTCGACATCGAGCACATCATCCCCCGCTCCCGGCGCCCCGATGATTCGTTCATCAACAAAACCCTCTGCCATAACGACGCCAACCGCGCCAAGGGCGACCGCACCCCCTTCGAGGCCTTCCACGGCACGCCCGCCTGGGACGCCATCCTCACCCGCGTCGCCCGCTTCAATTCCTCCGCCGCCCGCTTCAAGTCCTCCGCCGCCCGCGCCAAGCTCCGCCTCTTCACTCTCGAAACCATCGACGACGACTTCACCAACCGCGACCTCGCCGACACCCGATACGCCTCGCGCCTGGCCAAGGAATACCTCGGCTTCCTCTACGGCGGCGTCGATGGCGTCGATGAATCCGGCAACCGCTGCGTGCAGGTCTGCTCCGGCGGCATCACCGCCATCATCCGCAACGAGCTCGGCCTCAACAAACTCCTTTCCGACGACGGCGCCAAGAACCGCGAGGACCACCGTCACCACGCCGTCGACGCCATCGCCATCGTGCTGGCCGGTCCGGCCATGGTCAAAAACCTCTCCGACGCCGCAGCCCGCGCCACCGCCGAGGGCCGACGCCGCTACGCCCGCATCGCCGAACCGTGGGCGGACTTCCTCACCAACGCCCGCGCCATCATCGACCCCATCGTCGTCAGCCACCGGGTCGATCACACCCTCGGCGGCGCGCTGCACAAGCAGACCAATTTCTCGCCCCCCAAGTCCCGACCCGACCCCAAGACCGGCAAACCGACCGAAGTCGCCCACGTCCGCAAAAAATTGGTCGGCATCACCCCCGGTCAGATCGACGCCATCGTCGACCCCGCCGTCAAGAAGGCCGTCGTCGATTTCCTCAAAGGGCGCGATCCCAAAAGCGTCTTCAAGGTTGGCGACAACGTCCCCATGCCCACCCTCCTCAACAAAAAGGACCCCTTCCGCCCCATTCCCATCCGCAAGGTGAGAATCTGGGAGAAAAACTCCGTCATTTCCGTCGGCGCCGGTGGCGCGGCCCGGAATGTCGTCCCCGGCGAGAACAATCACCTGGAAATCCTTGCCTTCACCGACAAAAAGGGCGAAGAACAGTGGGACATCACCCACATCGTCTCCCGCTTCGAGGCCCATCGACGCCTCCGCAACGACGAGCCGGTCGTCCGCAAGGACCACGGCCCGGACATGCGATACGTCATGAAGCTCCATCGCGGGGACTATCTGGAGATGGACATCGCCGGCACGCGCCGACTCATGCGCGT
>JBBSAF010000109.1:0-8394 GCA_038252525.1 Tepidisphaerales bacterium | reverse complement strand
GCCCCGCGTCCAAGGCCTCCTCGAAATCGCCCGCCTCGACTCCATCTTCACCGTCGTCCCCACCGAGGAGGAAGGGATGGAACAGTAGGCGGTTGGCAGTAGGCAGTATGCAGATAAGAAAGAGCGAAGGCCCCGCCCCGCTTACAACCATGGTGGTAGGGAGAAGTAGAGTAGGCGGAGAAGAATCGAAACATCCCTCCTCAACCTACAACCTACAACCCTCCCCGCTCCCAACTCACAACCCACAACCCACAACTCTCAACTCTCAACCTACAACCCTCCCCACCTCCCAACTCCCCCCCACTCCCTTGCCCCTCCACCCCATCCAATTCCTCGGCCGCGGAACCCTCGGCGGAATCGCCTTCATCGGGCAGTCCGCCTACCTCGTCTCCGACGCCCTCCGACGCACCCCGTCCTTCCTCACCGCCCGTCGGGGCCGACGCATGAGCTGGGCCAGCCTCTGGTTCCAGATGGACCGCGTCGGCGTTCGCAGCATCCCCATCGTCAGCCTCGTGCTCTTCTGCATCGGCGCCATCCTCGCCCTGCAGATGTCACCCCCCCTCCGCGACTTCGGCATGACCGCCAACGTCGCCGACATCATCGCCAAGGCCATCTTCCGCGAGCTCGGACCCCTCATCGCCGCCATCGTCCTCACCGGGTTCGCCGGCGCCTCCATCGCCGCGGAACTCGGAACCATGGTCGTCTCCGAGGAGATCGAGGCCCTCCGCGCCGCCGCCATCGACCCCATCCGATTCCTCGTCGTCCCCCGGATGCTCGCCACCATCATCATGATGGTCTGCGCCGCAGTCCTCGGCGATGTCATGGGAACCCTCGGCGGACTGACCATCTCCCAACTGTTCCTCGGCATCGACCACCGACAATACCTCTCCCACACCTTCACCATCCTCACCGCCCAGGACTTCATCACCGGACTCGTCAAGGCCGGCGTTTTCGGCCTCCTCATCGGCGTCCTCGCCTGCCAACTCGGCCTCGGCGTCCGCGGCGGCGCCCAGGGCGTCGGCGTCGCCACCACCCGCACCGTCGTCCTCACCATCGTCGCCCTCATCGCCGTCGATCTGCTTTTCACCGCGGCCTTCTACGCCCTGGGGTGGTGATGAAAGACGCCATCATCGAGGTCCGCGATGTCACCCGGCGATTCGGCGACAAAACCGTCCTCGACCGCATCGCCCTCACCGTCCACCGCGGCGAAACCCTCGTCATCCTCGGCGGCTCCGGCTCCGGCAAGAGCACCCTCCTCCGCGTCATGATCGGCAACGACCGACCCGACGACGGCGAAATCGTCGCCTTCGGACAATCCCTCGCCGCCATGACCGACACCGAGCTCGACGACTACCGCCGCAAGATCGGCGTCCTCTTCCAGTCCGCCGCCCTTTTCAATTCCATGTCCGTCGCCGACAATGTCGCCCTGCCCTTGCGAACGCACACCGATCTGGCCGATGAAACCATCGACATCATGGTCAAGATCAAACTCGAACTCGTCGGTCTCCGCGACGACGCGGCCAAAATGCCCTCGGAGCTCTCCGGCGGCATGAAAAAACGCGCCGGACTCGCCCGCGCCATCGCCCTCGACCCCAAAATCCTCTTCTACGACGAACCCTCCGCCGGACTCGACCCCGTGACCAGCCACCAGATCGACAACCTCATCATGGACCTCAACGGCAAGCTCGGCGTCACCAGCGTCGTCGTCACCCACGAGATGGATTCCGCCTTCCGCATCGCCGACCGCATGGTCCTCCTCGACCGCGGCAAGTTCATCATCTCCGGAACCCCCGACGAGCTGCACAACTCCACCGATCCCCTCGTCCGACAGTTCGTCCATGGCGACACCGAGGGACCCCTCACCCAGCGCCGCCGCGCCGGCGGCTACGAGGCCGACCTGTTGGGCGGCATTTGACCTCCAAGGAACGCGCGATGGCCCAAACCGCCAAAAAGGATCGAAACGCCCTCAAGGCCGGGCTTTTCATGCTCGCCGCCGTCGCCCTCCTCGTCGGCGTGCTCGTCGGCATCAAGGGAGTCGAGGAGATCGTCGAACCCATGCAGGTCCGCCACGCCGATTTCGCCCTCACCGACGATCTCGGCGGGCTGAACGTCGGCGACGATGTCCGCATCGGCGGATACCGCGTCGGCGTCGTCCGCGAAATCCGCCTCGACACCGCCTCCGGCGCCCCCCGACTCCTCGTCCAGTTCTCACTGCCCAAAAAATACCAGGTCCGCCAAGGCGCCCTCCTCGCCGTCCAAGGCACACTCACCGGCGTCAGTTGGCTCAACTTCCAAAGCCTCGGCGACGGCGCCCCCCTCTCCGCCGACAGCGCCCTCCGCGGCCACCCCGGCGCCATGACCGTCCTCGGCGACCAAATCGCCGCCATGGCCCCCAAGCTCGACGCCGTCGTCACCGAACTCCAAACCAAAACCCTCCCCGGCATCACCGCCACCGTCGACAAGTTCGGCAAGACCGCCGACGCCGTCACCGCCGCCAGCGACCGCACCAACTCCGCCATCGACGAAATCCACAAAAACCTCCCGGCCATGATCGAACGCTATCTGAAGGTCGCCGACCGCACCGCCGAGATGATGGCCGAGCTCCGCGACATCCTCGGCGACACCAAGGGCGACATCCGCAAGACCCTGGCCAACCTCGCCGCCGTCACCACCACCGCCAAGGACAAGCTCCCCGCCGTCCTCGACAAAACCGACTCCGCCCTCGCCAAAACCGACGCCGCCGTCGCCGCCGTCCAAACCCTGCTGGCCGACAACCGCCACAAAATCGACTCGATGATCGAGTCGCTCAAAACCATGGCCGACAACCTCCGCGGCGCCAGCGCCGAGATCCGACGCAGCCCCTGGCGACTGCTCTACAAGCCCGGTCCCGACGAATTGGCCAACCTGAACCTTTTCGACGCCGCCCGCGAGTTCGCCCGCGGCGCCGCCGATCTCTCCGACGCCTCGGCCGCCCTGAAAGCCGCCCTCGCCGACCCCCACGCCGACCAGGAGCGCATCCAAACCCTCATGAAATCCCTCGACATCCGCGCCCAACGCTTCGACGAGGTGAAATCCAAACTCTGGAACGCCGTCCAACCCTGACGCTTCCGCGCCCCCCGTGCACCCACATCAATTGTGCCCCGCCGATCTCGGCCTTTCTCTGCTGATGGTCTGCTTCCGCGCCCCCCTTCCATCCCCATCAATTGTGCCCCGCCGATCTCGGCCTTTCTCTGCTGATGGTCTGCTTCCGCGCCCCCTTCCATCCACATCAATTGTGCCCCCCCCACGCGCGCCGCCGCGCTTTCTTTCGTCGCGTGGGCGCCCTCGCCCACGTCCAACGGCATAACCGGCGCCGACGGGGTTTGGAGGTTGTGGAACCCCTCCCCCACGTGCGCCGCCGCGCTTTCTTTCGTCGCGTGGGCGCCCTCGCCCACGTCCAACGGCATAACCGGCGCCAACGGCGTCTGGAGGTTGTGAAAACCCCCGTTGAGCGCCATCGTCACCGGCTTTGATTGGGAAAAAGGCGGGGCCGATGCGCCTCGCTGTCATACACAAGTGAAGGGTGATCGGCGGGTCAACGGGGGATACAGCCGTGGGCGGCTATGCTACCTATCCCTTGGCAGCAGCGTAGTTAAGGGCGAGAGCGGACTTGTGCATGACAACAAGGCGCCCGCGACATGAAAACACGTTTTCCCCCCCGCATCCCCCTCATTCCCGCCAAAACCGCCCCATCCCCGTCATCAAAAACCCCGTTGCCGCCGCCAGCCGCGCGCCGTATTCCCCCGCCCGTTCCCGCCGACCGCGCAATCGGTTGACAACCGTCGATCCCGCCAGCAGCGCCACCCGCACCGGCACATCCAACGTCACCAGCAATTTGTAAATCCACACCGCCCACCCCCGACGGTCGTGTTTCCTCAGATACCGCGCATAACCGCATTCATAAGCTGTGTACACGAACGCCCGGTTCGCCCGCGACCCCACCCGTCCGAGGTGGTCGATCGCCACCTCCGGGCGGTAATGGATCTCCCCCAGCCGCGCCAGCCGGGCGCACAGATCCACATCCTCGACCCCGAAGACAAACCCCTCATCGAACCCCCCCACCGCCTCGAACGCCTCCCGCCGGATCATCAACGCCGCCGCCGCCACCTGCGCCACCGCCGCCGGGCGGTCGGGATCGAACTCCCCGTCCCGGTACTCCCGGTATGCCCGTCGATTCAGCCGCGTCCATTTCAAAATCAGCAGCCGATCCAACAGCGCCCCGAAGGTCGGCAGCGCCCGCACCGTCTGCTGCGTCCGCCCGTCGGCCCCCACCAGCCGCGGAGCCGCCGCCACCGCGTTGGGGTGGCCATCCAAAAACCCCACCAACGTCCGCAGCGCCCCGGCCCGCACGAGGGTGTCGTTGTTCAACAGCAGCAGATACCGCCCCCGCGCCCGGTGGGCCGCCTGGTTGTTGGCCACCCCGAACCCCGCGTTGCACGAATTGGCGATCACCTCGACCTCGCCAAACGCCCCGGCGACGGCACCCACCGACCCGTCGGCCGAGCCGTTGTCCACCACGATCGTCTGAATCGCCAACCCCTCCCCCTGTCGGCCGATGGACGCCAACAGATCCAGCAGCATCGCCTTGCCGTTCCAATTGACGATGCAAATCGACAAATCCGCCGCCATGGCGCCATGGTCCACACCCCCGTCCCCACACGCAACCCCCGCGATCGTCACCGCACCCAGCGTCCCCCGGCAAGCATGCGGACGGTCGTCTCCGCCCCGACACGCAACCCCCGCGATCGTTGCCGCCCTCTCCCCGGCTGCGGGCGTCCCGTCCCGGCGTGGCCGAGTCATCTGTCCCCGGCGTTGCCGCTGACGCATCTCGGCCTCCCCGCCCGCTGGCCCGGCGCGACTTGGCCGGGCTATGATGGGCATCCGATGTCCGCGCCCGTCCCATTCCGACGGTTCATCAACGCCGTCCGTCGGCGGATGATCCTTCACCGCCTCGCCCGCTTTGCCACGCTGGGCGCGGCCACCGGCGCGGTTGTCGTGATTTTGACAACCCCGGGGGGGATTCCGGTCCATGCGACGGCGATGGGCGTGATCCTGGTGACCACCGCCGGTTTCGGCGCCCTCATCGCCCTGATCCATCGCCCCGCCCCTTTCGACGCCGCCTTGCTGATCGACCGTCGGTTCGGGCTTGACGAATTGCTGAGCACGGCGTGGATTCTCGGTCGGGCCGAAGCCCCGATGCCCCGCGCGATGCTCGCTTTCGCCAATTCCAAGGTGGCGGAGCTTCACCCCCGCCAAGTCGCCATAAACCCTTGGCCGGCCTCGGTTTGGAGCGGTCTGGCGCTCCTGCCGTTGGGCGCGGCGATGTGGGTGCTGTTCAATCAAACAAGCGTTTCACCCACGGAAGCCAACACCGCGCAAACGCAGTCGGGACAAACTGTTGCGTTCACATCGTCCGCCGTCAATCCATCTCCGTCCGGGGTCGTTTCCGATCCCCGAAGCGACCGTTCGGCCGGGGGAACCGACGACCCGCGATCGGAGACGGCCCTCATGGGCGCCGGCGTGGGCGACGGCGTGGCCAACGCCCGGCCCGCCGCCGGGGAGGGGCAATCCGCCACCGCCGATCACCGGACGGATCCGGCGGATCGGGCGGATCGGGCCGATGGAGCCGATGCCGCCAGCGCGCCCGATGGCGTCGTCGCCGGGGGGACCGGTCGATCCGAGGGGGCGGCAAGCCCCGGGGGCGCCTCCGCCGGCCCGCCACCCGGCCTCCAAGCGGACGCCACCGCAGCCGCGGAGGTACCGCCTTGGCGAACATCGGATTGGCCCGCGCGCCAAGCGCGCGCCCGCCGGTGCCTCGATGGCGACGCCGTACCCGTCGATCACCGGCCGATGGTCCGGGATTATTTCGGATTTGATCAAGGGCGATGACGGTTGGATCCTGACGGCAACGCGACATTTTGTCGCACTAAATGGATGTGACGGCTGGCTTTGTCGTGGGTTTTATCGCTTCGCGCTCGCTTCGCGCTTGCATTGGGACCGTCGCGTCCGATAACCTTCCCCTTCGGGCGGTGTCCTGTCGGATGTCGCGCGTCCACATCGGGAGGGCCGGATCCGGCATCGTCAGTCACCATGAGCGGCGAAACACTCACCACACCTCGACAGGTTGTCAGCGGACTGGAAGGCAAATCCGTCTGTCCCTTCTGCGGCGCCGTCGCCGAATCGTCCAACGGGCCCTGCGCCCGTTGCACCATGGAAAACACCCCGGCCACCCGGCAGGCGACCCGCGCCCGCATCGGCCCGTGGTACGTCCTTCAGATCCGCAACCCCTCGGCGCCGGGAATGAAGTTCAACACGCTGCTGGCGCTGATCAAAAAAGGACAGGTGACGCCCAAGTCGATCCTGCGCGGGCCGACGACGCATCAACTGTGGCGATTCGCGGCCAATGTGCGCGGGGTCAGTCGGGAGTTCGGATTGTGCCACGGCTGCGGCGGGGAGATCGACCCGACCGCGACGGCCTGTCCGCATTGTCAGCGCGACCAGCAATTGCCGCCGAACCCCGACGCATTGATCGAATCGCGCGAGCCGGCGATGGTGGTGCGGGCGACATTGCATCGGCAGGTTTCGGATGAACCGGCGGCGGCGGCGTTTGGCGCGCGCCCGCCATCGGATTCGGCGGTGAGCGGCGGCAATGGATCGGTCCCGCCGGCGCCGGTCGGATCGGATTGGGCAACGGTCGGGGGCAACGGATCGGCGCGGGTCGGGGGCAATGGATCGACTGCGGACGGCGACAGTGGATCGGCGGCGTACAGAGGCAATGGATCGACTGCGGATGGAGACAATGGCTCGACGGAGTACGGAGGCAATGGCTTGATGGCGAACGGGGCAAATGGCTCGAAGGCGGACGGGGACAGTGGCTCGACCGGGACACCGCCGATCCCCCCCAAGACGTTCAGCGACCGGCCGGTGATGCGACGGGGGATGACCGACGAGATCACGCTGGACCCCGAGTCGAACCGCCCGATCCGGCGTTCGACCGGCGAGGAGATCCTGACGCCCAAGGAACTGGCGGCGGTCTTCCAGCTCAACATGCCCAAGGAGGCGACGGCCACCCGGGAACCGGCCACGGGCCATCCAAGGCGCAAGGTCTTGCTGGGACTGGTTTTGTTGGCGGCCGTCGGGATGGGCGTCTACGCGTACCGGACACCCGGGACGCTGGATAATGTCGGGACTTGGTTTCAACGACAATATGACGCGGCGGTGGACCGCTGGGCGAAGAGCGCGGTTTCCCCGGCGTCGAATGATCCCGGCTCGGTGGCGCCGGCGCCGGTGACGCGATCGCCGACAGCGCCCAAGCCGGACGCGAAGGCGCGGCCGGCAATGGCGCCGACGGCTCCAGCGCCAACGCCTGCACCGGCGCCGACGGCGGCAGTGCCGACTCCTGCGGCGAAGAAAGCCGACGCCCCCAAGGCGGAGGTCGATTCGTCGAGCAGCGGCGCGGTGATCGATCCCGACCAGGCGATTTTCGAGGCCCGTCGGCTGTGGCGCGAGGGGATCACCGCCGAGGGCGATGGGCACTACGCCGAGGCGGTGCGGTGTTATGAGCAAATCCAGAAACTGCCGGCGCGGGCGTGGCCGAGCAGTCTGCAGTTACGGTTGGATTTCGCGCGGAAGCAGTTGGGGCGATAAGGCGGTTGGGGGGCTTGCAGCCATCCATGAAGCGGGGAAAGGCGGAGGCGGGGCGCCTTGCGGTTATGCACGTGTCAGTCCACTTTTGGGGCGGTTCCCACGTCGCGGGGGCGAGGCGCTCCCGGTTTCCCACATCAAGCCGATGAGGAAGGTGCTCAAAGGGGGTTTTCACAACCTCCAAACCCATCTTCGCCCGGTGGTCCCCCCCCGACGGGGCCGGGGTGGCCCCGCGACAAGGGGACTGCCGCGGGTGGCGAAGGATTTGTGTATCACAATGGGGGCGAGGCGGCCTCGCGACAAGGGGAGGTCGGCGGGTGAGGCCGGTGAGGACGGGGTACAATCATGGGAATGACGGATTGGGCGCGACTGGAACCCGAGGTGCTGTTGTTGGCGTACAGCCAGGGGGCGTTTCCGATGGGGGACGCCGACGGGAAGGTGCGGTGGTACACGGCCGACCCGCGCGGGATCATCCCGCTGGACGACTTTCATATCCCCAAGACGCTGGCCCAGTTGTGCCGTTCCGGCCGGTTCGACATCCGGATTAACCACGATTTCCCGGCGACGATGCGGGCCTGCATGGCCGAGCGCCCGGACGGGACTTGGATCAGCCAAGAGATGATCCGCGCGTACACCGAGCTGCATGAGATGGGCTTCGCGCACAGCGTTGAGGCGTGGCGGGATAACGAGCTTGCCGGCGGGCTTTATGGG
>JBBSAF010000108.1:0-8516 GCA_038252525.1 Tepidisphaerales bacterium | reverse complement strand
GGCTTGGACCCCCGTCACGCCGACATCCACCGCCTGGCCGACGAAGGCCTCGGCGCCCGCGCCATCGCCGAGAAGCTAAACCGCCCCAATGGCGAAGTGGAACTGATCCTCGCCCTGCGCCACCGGGCATGATCCGTCATTGCCACGCCCTCATTTCATCCCATGAAGCGCCATGACGCCCTATGAAGCGCCATGACGCCTCTCACATCGCGCGGGCGCCCACGCCCAATGCCGTCAACTTAAGGAATCCTGTCTTCCGTCGCGGGGCCGACTCGGCCCCGTCGGGGGGGAACCACCGGGCGAAGGTGGGTTTGGAGGTTGTGAAAACCCCCATTGAGCGCCATCCTCATCGGCTTGAATTGGAAAGGCCGGTGCGAGGCGCCCCCGCGACGTGGAAACCACGGTGGTCGGCCGGTGATGTGTGTATAACAACGAGCCGTCCCCGCGAGTGTGACAACCGCCAGCGCCTGACGGGCCACTTGTGCATGACAACAACGCGCCGCTCCCCCGCACGGAACACACCGCGCGCCGTGACCCCCCGGTCTTCAACCAACAAAGACGCCCCCGAAACATCCGGGGGCGTCCCAACTCAAATGAGGCCGATCACTCACTTGGCCTGATGATCGTGATTCTCCCCGGCGCCGACGGCCGTGGCGGTCTGCTCCGCCTGGCTCAAATGCTTGTGCAGGATCGGCAAACATTCCTCGGCATACATCTTGATCGCCTCGATCTCAATGTGCTGGGCGGCCTTCTCGTACTTCTTGATGTCCTCCCGATGGTCCTTGACCATCATCGCCATGTACGCCTTGTCGAACTCCGCCCCGCTCATCGCCGACAGCTTGTCCACCACCATCTGGTGCTTGGCATCCAGCTCCGCCGGAACCGTCAGATTCTCATTGGCCGCCGCCGTCGCCAGCTTCGTCTCGGCATCGCCATGGTCCTTCACCAGCATCGCCCCGAAATCCTTCACCGCCTGGCTCTCGGCCTTGTCGCCGGCCAACGTCCCGAGTTTCACCTCCATCATGTTGCCCTGGGCCGCCTCGCTGACGAACTTTTGGGCCATCACCGTCTTGTCGGGCTTGGGCTTGTCGGCCAGTTCGGATTTGTCCGCCCCGAACGCCACGCCCGCCAACATCAACATCATCGCCACCGCGCTGATCTTGCCAATCATCTTGTCTGCTCCTTTTCGTCGGGACCGATCCCCCCGACGCTGTCGCCGCACACGCGGCGATCGGGCGGGGGTCCATTCGGACCGACGGAAAATATCCATGTGGAAACGATCCCTCATCGAGCCCCCGCCGCACCCCCTTTGCCGGCATGTCGGCCCTCGGCGATCTCCTCGATCATCTTCTTGCTGAATGCCGGAATGTCATCCGGTTTCCGACTGGTGACCAAACCATTGTCCACCACCACCTCCTGATCCACCCAGTTCGCCCCGGCGTTTTTCAGGTCCGTCTGGATCGACGGATAACTCGTGATCTTGCGACCCCTCGCCACCCCGGCCTCGGCCAAAAGCCACGGCCCGTGGCAAATCGCCGCCACCGGCTTGCCCGCGTCCACGAACGCCTTCACCAGCGCCACCGCCTTCTTGTTCACCCGCAGCTTGTCCGGGTTCATCACCCCGCCCGGCAACAGCAGGGCGTCGTAATCGTCGCACCCAACCTCGTCGACGGTCTTGTCCACCGCGAACTCATCCCCCCATTTCGTGTGCTCCCAACCCTTCACCTTGCCGGATTTCAGGCTCACGATCTCGGTTTTCGCCCCGGCCTGTTCCAAGGCCTCGCGCGGTGCGGTCATCTCCACCTGCTCGAATCCATCGGTGATGAGAATGGCGACGGTCTTGCCGGAAAGGGTTTGCGATGCCATGAAGGCCTCCTTGTGAGTGGTTGCGCGCCAAGGTCGGCACGTGCCATCACATCCATGCAACCGCGATGCCGCCAAGCGTCCGTCCCCCGAACATGGCGAACTCAAGCGACCCCGCCGTCCGCCAAACCCCATGGGTCCGCCACCCGGCAATCATTTCCATCGCGCACCATGGTTTCACCGCGTCAAAATGCGCCCACAATCGGGGAAACACCGAGCAATAAGTTGATAGTTGGCAGTGTGCAGTTTGCAGAGGAAAGGGCGCCCCCGTTGCCAAGTGTTCGATCTCGGCGAAAGGCATCCGCTGTCTTCCCTGCCAACTGCCAACCATCCACCATCAACTACTCCCCCATCAACTACTCCTCCATTTTCCCCCGTCACGCCGCCGTCTAAATCGGCTATGATAAAGAAGTTGCAAAGGGCACGGACGGGCCGCGACGGCGGCCGGGAGATCGGGATGCTGGTGTTGTCGCGGACACGCGGGCAGGCGATCATGATCGGCGACGAGGTGGAAATCACCCTCATCGACGTTCGTGGGGACAAGGTGCGCCTGGGCGTCAACGCCCCCCGCAGCGTACCGGTCCACCGCAAGGAAATCTTCGACGCCATCCACCACGAAAACGCCCAGGCGGCGCGCCTCACCCCCGAAGACGTCGCCGGACTGGTCCCCCCGGCCCAAGTGACGCCCGCACCGCCGCCGTTCCCCCGCCTGGCCGACGGCGCCCGCCCATCCGATCCCTTTCTGGCCATGGCGCTCGAAGAGGCGATCCGAAGCCGATCCGAGGGGGGATTGCCCATCGGCGCGGTGCTCGTCGAGCACGACCGAGTCGTCGGCGCCGGACACAACCGCCGCGTCCAGTCCAACGATCCCATGGCCCACGCCGAGATCACCGCCCTGCGAAACGCCGGACGACGAGCCTCCTACAAATCCACCACGCTCTATTCGACCTTGGCGCCCTGCCACCTCTGCGCCGGCGCGGTGGTGCAATTCGGCATCCCCAAGGTCGTCGTCGGCGACTCCACCCACTTCCCCGGCGCCCTCGATCACCTCCGCCAACACGGCGTCGAGGTCGTCGAACTCCACGACCCCGCCTGCGCGGACCTCATCCGCCGTTTCATCGCCGAAAACCCCGCCCTCTGGCGCGAGGATATCGGGGAAGAAAAGAAGTAGGCGGAAGGCGGAAGGAAAGTTGGCGGACGGGGAAAAGAAAAACGCTCCGACGCGCGGCCGACCTCCCCGATGGGGCCGTCCTCGCTTTTCCGCCTAACCGCCTACCTTCCTTTCGTCCACCGCTTGATCCGCCCACCGCCTACCCTCCTTCTTTTCCCCCTGCCCGCGTCGTCGGCGCTCCGCCGATCGCGGGCACGCCCGACAGCCCGATCGGATGCAACACCCCGCTCCACGCCGGCGCCGGCAACTCCGACTTCACCTTGTCGGCCGCCTGCCGCATCTCCTGGAGATTCCCCGACTCCCGATCCCGATCCGTCCGCAACCGATCATTGTCGCTCTTCAACCGCCGATACAGCGTCGGCAGCGGCCCTTGCACCCAACGCCCGTTGGCATCCCGATAATAACTGTCCGCCAACACCCGCCGGGCCGCCCGATCGTTGGCGTCGATCTCCGATTCGGTGTCCCGGATCTTGTCCTGGATCGCGCCATACCGGCTCTCCATGTCGGCCATCTTGTCCTCGACCGCCTTGGTTTGCTCGGCCACGAGCTTGAACTCCGCCTCGCCGATCCACGCCGATCCCCACCGATGCAGTCCCTTCCCCGCCATCGCCGCTTGCAGACGGGCGTCCTGGTCGGCGAACCGCTTGGCCGCCCGCTGCACGACGGCATTGGACTTCTGCGATTCCGGCAGCCCGTGCAGCGCCTCGGCCACATTGTCCAAAATCGCGGGGTTCAGCGGCGCCGCCGACATCGCCTGCTCGAACCGCAGCATCGCGCCCGGGAACTGGTTCTGTCGATACAGGATATATGCCAGGTTGTTCAGCGCCGGGGCGTGATCCGGGCGAACCTCCAGCAGATGCTCCAGCGCCGCCCGCGCCGCGCGGAGTTTGTCTTGCGATAAAAGAAGGTGCGATTGGAGATACAGCGCCGTCGGATGCGCGCCGTCGAGATCGAGCGCCTTCTGAACCGCCGCGCCCGCCGAAGCATCCCCCGCCGCCAGCTTGCCCAGCGCGTCCGCCGCCGCGCCGTCGGCCTCCGCCCGCATCGCGTCGCGCCGCTCGGGAGCGATCCAAGCCCCGCCGAAACTCACCAGCCCCCGCTCGCGCCGCTCGATCCACACCGCCCGCTCCGCCCCGGCCTCGTCGGCCAGCGACTTGTTGGCGTCCATCGCGATGAACTGATCGTACTTGCCGATGATCTGATCGAGATCGTCCATCACCGCCACCGCCCGTCGCAGCGACGCCAGCCGACCCGCCGCCGCATCCGGCGCCGTCGTCGGCCCGAGCTCCAGCGCCTCGACCTCCCCCCGCGGCACCGCGACGATCTTGCCATCCTCGGTGGCGATCACATAGCGATCCCCGTCGCGCCGCACATCGCCGCGCAACACCCGCCCATCCTTCAGATGCACGATGTCCCCCCGCGCGACGGCGCCGAGCGCGAACACCAACACGATGATGTGAACCGCCCGCATGGCAACTTCCAGCCCGGAACGTTTCCCCAGCGCATCATATCACCCCCGCCCCGCACGCACGCCGACCAAACCCCCCGCCAAAATAAAAGTACCTGTCCCCTTTATATAAAGGGGACAGGTACCTTTATTCGCGCTCGATCGTGCGGACGCCCGTTTCGTCGCCGATCAGAGCGAGGTCGGCCAGGCGCAGGAACAATCCCGTCTCCACGATGCCGGCGCGGGCGCGGAGCGCGCGATCCAACGCCGCCGGGTCGTCGATCCCGCCCGCGAAATGGCAGTCGTATATGTAATTGCCGTTGTCGGTGACGAACACCGCTCCCCCGTCCCGCCGCAACGTCGGCGCGCAGCCCAATTTCCGAAAAAACGACTCGTGCGTCTCGTGCGCGAACGGCGCCACCTCGACCGGCAGCGGGCCGTGCGTCCCCAGCCGATCCACGCATTTGGACCCGTCGGCCACGATGACCAGCCGCCGGCTGTTCTGCGCCACGATCTTCTCGCGCAACAGCGCCCCGCCCAGCCCCTTGATCAGGTCGAGGTCCCGCGACACCTCGTCGGTCCCATCCACCGTCACATCCGGCGCCGGGCACTCGGCCAATGTCGTCAGCGGAATCCCCAGCTCGGTGGCGCGACGTTCCGATTGTGTGCTGGTCGGCACGCCGCGGATGTCGGCGAGTTTCCCCGTCGCCAGCGCCTCGCCCAGGGCGATCAGGAAATGATCCGCCGTCGAGCCGGTCCCCAGCCCCACGACCATCCCGTCGCGGACCTCCCCCAACGCCGCCACCGCCGCAAGTCTCTTGGCTTCCATGGGAGCCAAGGATAGCGGGGAAGAACGGTGGGCGGAAGGAAGGTGGTCGGAGAAGATGAGAACGCGGTCCCCCCCGCATTGACCCGTGTTTTCAGCCTTCCGCCTACCTTCCTTCCGCCTACCGCCTACCCCCCACCCGTTATCCCTTACCCGAGCCACTCACCCGTCGCCTTCCCATACACCGTCCTGAAATCGATCCCGAACTTCAGGTCGCCGTGGTCCAAATCCGTCAGCGACGGGTGTTTGCCGACCAGGCCCTTTTGCGTGCCGCCGAGGATCAGCATCGGCGCCGCGGCGCCGTGGTCGGTGCCGCCGCTGGCGTTCTGCTCGACCCGGCGCCCGAACTCGCTGAAGGTCATGAGCATCACCCGGTCGTCATTTTTTTGCGCCCGCAGGTCGGTCCAGAACGCCCCCAGTCCGTCGTCGAGCTGTTTCATGAGTCCATCGTGGCGCCCACGCTCGTCGGCGTGGGTGTCGAACCCGCCGAGGGTGACGTAATACACCCGCGTCGGCATCCCCGCCGCGATCAGCGCCGCGACGGTTTTCAACCCATCGCCGAACGATCCGCGCGGATAGTTCCCGCTCGGACGGAACGCCCCCACGGCGCCGAGGATGCGATCGCTGCCGACCTGGGCGTCCATCGCCGTGCGATGCAGGAAATCCAGATTGCCGCCCGCGGCGAGCGCCGTCGAACCGCCCGCGGCGCCGTCGGCGTTGACACGCGCCGACGTTCCGCCAGCGCCTCTGCCATTCGTCGCGCCGTTCACCTTGCCGTCGCCGCCCGCCGCGTCATTCGCCGCGCCGCCCGCGGAACCGCCCGTCGCGCCGTTCGTCGCGCCGCCGCCGGTCGCGATCGCGCCGCCCTCGTCGATCCCGTTGAGCCGTCGGAACATCCCCGCGTCCGGGCCGCGATAGCGGAACGACTCGGGGCGGTCGAAGTTCAGCGGCGTCACCCGCTCCCCGCGCATCGCCAGCGGCAGGGTGTCGCCGATGGTCAGCCCCACCATCGGGTCGGCGCCGGGACAGTTGTTGTCGAAATAGCGACCGATCCACCCGCTCGTCGGGCGCTCGTTCTCCGGCTGGGCGCTTTCCCAAATGTCGCCCGAGCGGAAATGCGAGCGGTTGGGGTTCGGATATCCCACCCCCTGCACGATCGCCATCCGCCCGTCGTCGTACAGCCCCTTCAACGCCGACAGATTCGGATGCAGCCCCACGTGGTCGTCGATCCGCAGCGCCTCCTTCGCCCCCACCGCGATCCGCGGCCGCGATCGGTGATAGGCGTCATCCGCCCACGGCGCCACCATGTTCAGCCCGTCGTTGCCCCCCGCCAACTGCACCACCACCAGGATCCGCCCGTCCTTGCCCGTCGTCGGCGCCGTGCGGCTCGGCATCGCCAACGTCATGGCCATGAGCGTCTGGTCCAGGAACGACGGCACCGTCGGCGCCGCCGCCAAGAGCGCCAATCCCCGCCGCAGGAACATCCGCCGGGTCGATAGGTTCATGGTTCATCTCCCTCGCGGTCAACCCAACTGGTAATCCGGCATCGCCGCGATCCACTGCGCCAATCGGCGCCGCGCCGGCTTCGACGAATCGCCCGCCATCGCCGACACCAACATCGCGCGCTTGGCGGGGTCGATCGCCCGTCCGATCATCCGTTCGAGCAATCCATCCACCATCGCATCGGCCGGGGCGTCGGGGATGATCCGATCGACATCCACCAACCCCGCCAGCGTCACCCCCGTGTTATACCGCGCCAACAGCGTGGCGCTGTTGATCCAGTCCCGGCCGACCGGCCAACCCTTCACGTTCGGCGGCATGAACGGCGTCTGCCCCATCTGATTCAACGCCGCCATGATCCGCTTGACCCCCGGCGGACGCATGCCCAGCAGCCGCGCCGTGCCGACCACCAACTCCACCGGGCTTTTGATCCGCCCGCCGACCACTTCCGGCCTGAAAAACGCCCGGCTGCACAGCAGCGCCCCGATCACCGGTCGCAGGTTGAAATCATTCTCGCGCAACATCGTCGCCAGGTTCCGCACCAAAATCCCGTCGGGCTCCTCGGTGACGAAAAACGCATACAGCTTCCGGCAGATGAACTCGGCGCACGCCCGTTGGCGGACGATCATCTCGACGACATCGTCGCCGTCGAAGTCGCCGGTCCGCCCGAGGATCGTCTTGCGTCCGAAGTCGTGTTGGAACTTGCGGAACGTGAACTCGTCGCCTTCGTGGGCCCAGCCGGTGAACGCCCGCGCCGATTCCTTCACGTCGGTTTCGGTGTAATTCCCGATCCCCAGCGTGAAGAGCTCCATCAACTCCCGCGCGTAATTCTCGTTGGGATGGGCCTTGCGATTGTCGTTGTTGTTCAGGTAATCCAGCATCGCCGGATCGCGCCCGATCCGCTTGACGAATTGCTTGAAGTCCCCGGCCGCGAACTTCCGCAACAGCTCGTTCTGCCGCCAGATCAACAGCGCCATCCGCTCATCCTTGGCGCTGGTCGTGAAATGCCCGTGCCAAAAAAGCGCGAGCTTTTCCTGCAGCGGGAACTTTCCACCGTCCATCCGCCCCAGCCACCAATCGCCGGTGGCCATCAGCAACTCGCGGTTGGCCTTCTGGATCTTCTGCTGGAACGCCTTGCGATCGTCCGGCGTCATGCCCGCCAACGCCCGGCGCTGCTCGCCGAAGGTCCTGGGCAGATCGTCGATGCCCGACAAATCCGGCGTGTCGTCGGCGGCCTGCTCCTCGGCCGATTGATCCGGGAACGCCAACAGCCGCTCGACGGCCTTTTCGGCCCCCAGATCGGCGAAGACCGCGACCTCCTCCGGCGTGCCCCCGAATGCCGCGCGGCTCAGCAGATGAAACGCCGCCGCCCGGTCGAAGATCTCCCCCGGTCGCCGGCCGAACGGTTCGAGCATGGGATGGATGTTCATGGCCGCGCCTCCGGGGATACAACGCACACCGACGATGCTTATTGTGCCCCCTTCCCCCTCCATTCCACCACCCCATAATTCCCCGCCCATCGCACCCCCCCCTTCACCCGTCGCCCGCCCCCCGGCCGGCGGACCCGCCTCCCTTCCCCGTCGCCCGCCCCCCGCCCGGCGGACCCGCCTCCCTTCCCCCGTCGCGGGGCCCCCCCCGCCCCGGCCAACAGCGGGACCCGGCGCAGATTGGGTTGGGAGTTGTGAAAAACCCCGCGGGGCGCCGTGGTC
>JBBSAF010000107.1:0-8609 GCA_038252525.1 Tepidisphaerales bacterium | reverse complement strand
GGTCGATCGCGTACATTTCGTGTAGCTCAGCCGCCCTCGGCTGAGTGAGGGGTCGATCGCGTACATTTCGTGTAGCTCAGCCGCCCTCGGCTGAGTGAGGGGTCGATCGCGTACGCACGGGGGACACAGCCGAGGGCGGCTATGCCACATATCTTTTGGCAGGAGCGTGGTTTGGAGTGTTATGTATAACAACGAGGGCGAGGCGCCCCCGCGACATGGAAACGACGGCGACTGGGCGGCGAGTTGTGTCTCACAGCGAGGGGTGATCGCCCCTCACCCCCGCGCCATCGCGTCGAGTTCCTTCAGCAGTTCCGCCAGCTCCCCGCGCGCCGCGGCGATCGGGGCGGTCAGGGTCGCAAGCCACCCCACCGTCGTGGCCGTCGGGTCCGCGGCCGGGTCGATGCGGGTCGCCGACTTCCATCGCGACAGGTGGCGGTCCACCTGGCGCTGGGTGTTCCATCGCACGATCGCCCACAGGATGCCGAACCAAATCAACAGGAAGACCGCGTTGGTCAGCAGGAATTGCACGCTGAAGATCCGCACCACCACCAGCGCCAGCTCCGTCAACCCACGCCGCGAGCCATCCCCCAACAGCGCCTCGGTCATGGGTTGCATCAGTGGAAACCACAATAGCGCCCCCACCGTGAGCAGCGCCCTCCACAATCGCAACAGCACGTTGTCGTGGCGACCCAGCGCCTCGACCAGCAACCCCCGGCGCCGCTCGATCGCGCCGCCCAGCCGCCGTCGCAGCTCCGCCTCGGCGCCCTCGGCCTCGGGGCGCTCCCACAATTTGCCCGACCGATACAGCAATGACATCCGCGGATGGTCCCGCTGCAACCGCGAGAACGTCGATTGCACCGCGTCGGCGACGTTGGCGTCCTCCAGGTGATTGCCCACCAGCGCCGCCGACCCGCCCATCCCGCGCTGTTGCCGCAACGAAAACCGCCGCCGCAACACCGCCACTACCGGCGACAGCAGCGTGTGGATCATCCCCACGATCGGCCAGCGCGCCATCCGTGACCCCAGGCAGGCGTCCACCAGCGACAATCGCAGGGCCGGGTCGTCGGCCAGCGCCGGCAGCGTCCGCTCCAACAGCGGCCGACCCAAGCGCTCGGCGACCAGCTCGTCGGCGCCGGTCAGGAGCCGCCCCAACTGCTCCAGCCGACCCTCGAAATCCTGCTCCTTGGCCCACTGCACGATCCCGTCGGCCCGACGCCGGCCGGCCGACGCCCGCGCCGCGGCGATGTCCCCGGTGGATTTCTGCCGCGACAGCAGCCTTCGCAATTCCGGCAGGTCGTGTTCCCCCGGCGCCAGCGCCGAGATCATCAACACCTTCGGCGCCGCCGCCAATTCCAGCGCCCCGGCCATCCGCGCCGCGTAATCGTCCCTCAACTCCCCCACCGCCCCGGCGCCCTCGTGGGCGATGAGCTGATCGACCTTGTTCAGACAGAACAGGAAGTTCTCCGGCGCGTTCCCCGCCGCCACCCGCTTGAGCAATTCCCTCGGCCGGGCATCGGCGTATTTTTCGATGCTCTGGATCCAGATCGGGTACAGCAGATGCCGCAGCATCCGTCGCGTCAGCTCGACATGATCCAGGTAATGGCTGTCGATGTCCGGCAAATCCACCAGCACCTGGCGCGACAGATCCGCCACCTCGTGGGTGACGATCCGATGCCGACCCGGCGCGATCCGCCCGAGAAGCTCCGACACCTCCGCCCGGCGCCCGGCGTGGCAATATGCGATCACCGTCTCGGTGCCCGGCCCGTGCCCGGTGCGCTCGGTGATCTCGCGCCCCGCCAGGGCGTTGACCAGCGCGCTCTTGCCGACATCCTTGCCGCCGATCAATCCGATCAGATACAGCTCCCCGCCGGCCAGCGCGTCGTCGGCCAGCACCGGCGCATCCGGCTCGAACAGCGACGGCGACGGCGCCCCGGTCAGTTCCATCAACCGCCCCGCCACGCGTTCCAGCGAGCCGGCGGCGTCATGCCCGCCGGCGATGTTCGGCCGTGTGACCCCCGTCATGATCCACCCTCCGCCCACGCCTGTCCGGTCGCCCGCAGGTCATCGGTCGCCGCGCGCAGCTCCTGCAGCGCCAGCGCCCCCGGCGCCCGATGGTCGATCCATCCGACCACCCGGTCCACCTGCCGCTGGATCAACGCCTGGAACCGCAACTCGATTTTTCGATTGGCATCGCGCGACTTTTGCGACACCTCATCGCTCAGCCGCTCGGTCAGCCACGTCGCCAGGCTGTAGCCCCCCAGAATCAGCAGGTCGATGTGTCCGAACATCGCGTGGTGCGCCGCCACCACCACCGTCAGCAGATACGGCGCGGCCTCGGTCAATCGACCCAGTTTCTTGCCGCCGGGCAACAGCCCCAGCAACTTCATCAGCAGCGCCGTGTCGCGCGGCGTGGCGTTCCACCGCTTGTTCAGCCAGTCCCGCAAGTCGGCCATTTCCTCCTCGACGATCCGACCGGCCTCGGCGCCGTCGATTTGCGTCGCGGCGTACCCGTCGGCGTCGTTCGCCAGCCAGCGCGCCCCGGCCGGGCACGACCGCAGCGAATCCACGATCCCGCTCTGCACGTTCCCCAGCTCATTGGACAAAAGCCCCCCGAAATCCGGCGCCGCGCCCGCATCCGCGCCATCGTCCACCCTCTCGTCGAGCCTCGGCTTCTCGCCACGCACGACTCTATCCCACGTCCACCGCGGCAACCGCGCCAACAGCCCCGGCGCCTGCCGCACCCGATCCAGGATCCGCTGTGGACCCATCAAATAAAGCACGCTGCGCTCGCGCATGCGCCGCTGCAGCCGCTGCGTCACCGGACCCACATCCACCCCCGCCGCCGGCGCCACCCGCTCCTCCAACACCGCGATCAGCCGGTCCGCCTCGGCCCGCTCGTCGGCCATCGGCCCCAGAAGTTGATCCCCCACCCGCCCCGCCAAGTCCATCGCCCGTCGCCCCAATCCCGCCCGATGTTCATGGATCGGCCCAACCGACAGCTCCCCGATCGCCCGCCGCAGCGCCGCCAGATCCGCCTCCGCCGCCGGCTGATACCCCGCGTCGTCCCGCGCCGCCACGAACACCCGCGCCCGCGCATGCCCGCGCTGGATGAGTTGCCGCGAAAAATCCTCCACCACCTCCGGTCCCTCGGCCTTGTTCATCACGAACAGCGACGACACCCCGTACCGATCCGCCAGCCGATAATACGGAAGCAATTCCGTCATCTGGTACTTCTCAGGCGTCACCACGAACACCGCCGCATCCGCGAACCGGAAGGCCCGGTCGGCTTGCGCGTGATGCGCCGGCTGGTCGCCATCGAGATCCGGCGTGTCCACCAGGATCGCCTTGCCCAACCCCGTCGCCCCCGCCTTCGCCACCACCAGCGCCTCCACCCGTCCCCGCGCCGGCAGCGCCTCGGCCTCGACATGCTCGATCGCCAGGAAATCCGACCGAATCGTTTGCTCCGGCCCCGCCACCGCCACCGCCCCGGCGGTGAAGGTCCGACGGAAACTCGTCGCCGACGCATCCGCTCCCACCAGCCGGTTGAGCAGCGTGCTCTTGCCGGCCCCCGTGCCCCCCAGAATGACCGCCATCACCGGCGAATCGTCCGAGCCGCCGCGCAGGTGATATCGCAACGCCGCGGCGTCCGAACGGATCCGATCCAACACCTTGGGCGCACCGCCCAACCCCGTCAGCAAGGCGGTCAGTCGGGCGAGCGGCGTGGAAAGGTCGGACATGGGAAGACAGAGGATGGTTGGCAGTGGATGGTTGGCAGAAGGAAAGAGCGGGAGGTTCCCCTCAATCCGGCACCGCCACCGTTCGGCGCTCGGCCAGGCTTTTCATCGCCGCCTCGACGACGCGCTGGCCCACCCGACAGATCGCCGGGGACAGCGGACCGTCGATCGGTTGGTTGTTCTCCAATCGCGATAGAACATATTCGATGGGATTGCGGTTCGGGAACTTGATCTCGTCCACCGGATGGTCATGCGCCACCGGACGCTCGGTCGTCTGGATCCGCACCACCGGCTCGTAATCATAGCTGGAGATCGTCCCCTTCCGACCCACCAGCACGAACCCGCACTTGGGCTGCGGCTGATGCGTCCACGGATCCGTGAACGTCCCCCACCGCGTCTCGTATTTGCTCAACCCCGAACCCGGGATGTCGTATCGGCACACCGTCACGCTGTGCTCATCGACCTCCAGCCCCGCCGAGCGGTCCACCATCGCCGTCGCCTCCACCGGCGCCCGGCCATCGAAATACCACGCCCCCAATGTCGTGCCATACCCCAAGTAATCCAACATCGACCCGCCCCCCTTGTCCTTCTGGTAGAACCAGCTCGTGGACTTCTCCCGGTTCGCCGTCGCCTCGTCGATCTCCATCTTGTCGGCCACGTGCCGCATCGGCCCGCGGTTGCCATCGTAATAATGCACCTGCAACAGCTCCCCGATCAGCCCCTCCCCCAACAGCCGCTTGGCCGTGATGTGCGACGGATACCACCGCAGCGGCCAGTTGATGACCAGCTCTTTGCCCCCCCCCGCCATCGCCGCGATCATCCGGTCGGCCGCGGTCAGCGTCGCCGCGAACGGCTTTTCCACCAGGACATGCGTCCCGTACGGCGCCACGCGCTCGACATATTCCGCGTGTTTCGCCGTCGCCGGACACAGGATGATCAAATCCGGCTTCGATGTCCGCACGCACTTGTCGATGTCCGTGAACACCCGATCCGCCGGGATGCCCAGCTTCTCGCACGTCCCGGCCATCCGCCCCGCATCGTCATCGCACACCCCCGCGATCTCCGCGTCGGGATGCTCGGCCACCTGCCGCAGCAGATCCCCCATGTGCATGTGATCGAAGTTGATCCCGGCGATCCGCCAAGTCCTGGCCATCATGCGCTCCCTGCCGAAAAGGCGTAGGCATCCGAAGGGTTTGTGATGAAGATGCGGTCCACCGCCTCCCGCGTCAACCCCGCCTCCCGCAGCATCGGCGCGAACGTCGTCAGCAAGTACCCCAACCCCGGCCCACCCCCGAAACTTCGCCAATACGACGCCCGCGCCGCGTCCATCCCCAACAGGATCTGCCCCCCGAACTCCCCGGCCAGCGCCATCACCAATTCCAGCGTCGGATTCCCCTGTTTCCACCGGAACGCCGAATCGAACTCCACCCGCACCCCGCTCGACAAAATCTTCCGGTGATACCCCGTGTCCGGCCGGCGATCCGTGTGCGACAACACCACATGCCGCAATTCCGCCCCCGCATCGCGCAGGATGTCGATCTGCTCCAGCGCCGCCGTCCCCTGCTCGGTGTGTGTCAGGATCGGAGCCCCCGTCGCCCGCTGCGCCGCCACCGCCGCCCGAAAAATCCGACGCTCCCGATCATCCAACCGATCCAGTCCCCCCGCCACCTTGGTGACCCCCGCCCGATGCCCGCTCCGACGCAACACCGGCCCGGCCAGGTCGTTTTCATCAATCCCCTCCTCGATCTCCCCGATGAACACCTCGGCCAATTCCCCCTCATCCAGCCGCCCGCCCCAATGTCCCGCCGGATAATACTTCTCCAAATGCAGCCCCGTCGGAGCCACGATGTGCACCCCGCTCCGCCGCGACACGGCCGTCAAACGATTGATGTCCCGCCCCGCCCCCCCGCCGGGCATCGAATCCACCATCGCCCGCCCCCCCGCCGCGCGGAAATCCCCCAGCTCGGCCACGATCCGATCCACATCCTCGATCAGGAAATCCGGGTTCTTCTCCGTGGTGTGACTTCGCCCGATCACGACATGCTCGTGCGCGTAGCACACCCCCAATTCATCCGCCGCCACATCCCCCCACACCGTGCGGATGAAGCTCATCGCCCCACCCCGTCCAACGGAAATCGTTCCCCCAACCTGAATACCCGATACCCCTGCCCCAACCGCTCGCACGCCGGCGCGAACGCCGCCGCCGGATCGGCCGTGTTGAACCCGAACAGGTCATAGTGGCACGGGATGACCACTTTCGCCCCGATGTCGTGGCCCAGCCGCGCCGCATCGGCGCCGGCCATGTTCCCCACCTTCCCGTTGATCGGCAATATCGCCACATCCACCCCGAACCGCCGCAGCCCCGCCGCCATTCCGTCGAACACCACCGTGTCCCCCGAGTGATACAACGTGAATCCGCCGAAATCGAAGACATACCCCACATACGCCGGCGACAATTCCGCGTGCGCCGCCGCCACCGCGGTGATCGTCCAATCGCCCACGCGCCACGACGATCCCACCCCCAACGCGTCCAGCCGGTCGATCGCCATCCCCAGCCGATCCGCCGCGAATCCCGCGTTCGCCTCGGCCACCAGCATCCGCGCCCCCGGATTCGCCCCCAGCACCGCCTTCAGCGTCTCGCCGTCCAGATGATCCGTGTGGTTATGGCTCGACGTGATCACCTCGATTCCCCGCAACTCCCCCGGCGCCACCACCCGCCGCGAAATCCGCTCATGCGGCGTCTCCGTCCCGGCGTATTTTTTCGTCAGCGAATCCGACAGGTATGGGTCGATCAGCGCCAGCCGCCCCCCGGCGCACACCACATACCCGCTCTGTCCCAGCCACCACAAACACCATGCCCCCGCCCGCCGCGCCGCGGCCAAATCCGCCTCGAAATCCCCGTCCGACAACGCCGGCTCGATCACGCGATCCCCCTCTCCCGTTTCACGATCCCCACCCCCTCGACCATCGCCGCCAGCTTCCGTTTCGCCGCCCACCGCGCCGTCTGCGACAGCCCGCAATCCGGCGCCAAGTGCAGCCGATCCGCCGGCGCATGCTCCAGGCACCGCCGAACCCGATCGGCGATCCACTCCGGCGTCTCGATGTGATAGCTCTTCACATCCACGATCCCCACCGCTACATCCTTCCGCCGCGCGATCAGCCCGATCACCTCGATCTCCGCATACTCCCGGCTGGCCATCTCCACATGGATCTCATCGACCGCCATCTCCAAGAACGCCGGGAACATCATCGCGTACTGTCTCGGCCCCACCGGATGCCCCTTGTAATTCCCGAAACACAAATGCGTACCCAGCCGGCATTTCCCCGCAACCGACTCGACCGTCCGGTTGAACAGGTCCACGAACCGCCTCGGATCCTCCCGGTGGGCATAGCAGCTCATCGACGGTTCATCAACGGTGATCTCCCCGCACCCCGCCGCCACCAGATCCTCCAATTCCTTCCGAACGATCGGCAACAACGCCTCGGCCACCGCCCACCGATCCTCATATCGCCCCCCCGGCGCCAGCCTGCCCGACAGCGTGTACGGCCCCGGCGCCGAAGCCTTCAACGTCGGCGCCCCCGGTCCCTTCGGCGCCAACCGCGCCAGCCGCTTGTATTACCCCACCACCCCCAGCCCCCCCGGTGCGGGCAGTTCCCCCACGATCGCGGGTTTGCCCCGCTGGTCGTGCGCCGGCGGCCCGAATCGCCGCGGCGGCGATCCCTCCAGCGCGATCCCCGCCAGATACCCGTAGAACGACAGGTTGAAATCCAGCCGCGTCTGCTCCCCGTCGGTGATGACATCCAGCCCCGCCGCCATCTGGTCGTGGATCGCCGCCACCACCGCGTCATCCTGCATCTCCGCAACATCGTCCGCCCCGAACGCCTCCAAGCGCCCGCTGGCGAACTCCAGCCATCCCGGAAACGGATAGCTCCCGATCACCGTCGTCCGCAGCGCCCGATCCTTCATCCCAACCTCCTCTGCCAACCGTCAATCATCAACCATCAACTCACCCTCACCCCAGATGCGCCCCGATATACCCGCGCATCTCCGCCGCGATCTCCAGCGGATTGCGATCCTCCGGCTCATCCTCCCAGCCATACCACCCCGAATATCCCATCCCCCGCAGCGCCTGCATCACCGCCGGAATGTTCACCACCCCCTTGCCCAGCGGCACGGTCTTATGCCCCCCCGCCGCCGCCACATCCTTCACATGCACATGCCGCACCAACTACCCCAGCGCCGTGATCGTCGCCGCCGCGTCCAATCCCTGGCTCCCCAGCCAGCCGGTGTCCACCGCGATTCCCGCCCCGTCGATCCCCGCGATCTTTTCGCGGATTTCATCAACGCTCTTCTCCGGGTGGTTCTCGTAATTATACCGCACCCCCCCCGGCGTCAGCCGATTGATCGTCGCCGCATCCGTCCCCCACAACCCCCCGTTGGCCGCCGGAATCCCCAGTTGCAGGCACACCCGGTTCGATCCCTCATCCAACCCGCCGCCCAACCCGATCGGCGCCAATCCGTGGTCGGCCAGAATCCGCCGATAAAGCTCCGCCCGCTTGTCGGTCATTTTCGCCGGCTCGACGTGCGCCACCCAGATTTCCACCGCCGTGTACCCGACGCCCGCCACATCCCGACAGATCGCCGCGAACTCCCGCTCGTCGGTCCGCTCCCGCGTGATCCGATCCTGCTCGCCCCAGTTTTTCAACTCGAACCGCCAGCCCGTTTGCCGCGCCACGAAGTTCGCCGTATTGAACGCCATTCGATGACTCATGACCTTCTCCGATTGAGTTTCCACTGATCGGCCCCCACCTTCGCCGTTTCCGACGGCATTTCCAACACCGCCCCGCCATCGGCCAGTTTCGTCCGCAGGCGCC
>JBBSAF010000106.1:0-8700 GCA_038252525.1 Tepidisphaerales bacterium | reverse complement strand
GGTGCCCCCTTTTCTTCCCCCTGTGTCCTTTGTCATGTGACGGGGGGGGGTTGGGTCTGGGGGCGGGGGGGCGGGGGTTCTCTATTTTTCGTGATCGGCAGGGGACTCATAAACCTTGCAGGCGGACTGGCCGACATAAGGGGTGTCGCATTGGTTTGGAGCAGCCCGTTTTTTACGGAATATTGCCATGGAACAGCTTGTCGAGCTCACCGAACAGTTGGCCGGCGCCGTGATGGGGGCGGACGCGGAGGATTTGCCGGGATTGGCGGCGATGCACAGCCAGTTCCAAGAGATTGGTCGGCTGGGGGAGGGGATGTCGGTCGAAGAGGAGGGCAAGTGGGCCGGGGCGTTGGCGGCGGCGAAGGCGGCCGAGCGGCTGGTCGAGCAGTTGATCTTGCGGGAATGCGATGATGCCCAGGCGGTGTTGGCGTCTTTGGCGGTGACGGTGACGGAGCTGCAACGGGTGGCGGGGGAGGGGGGGGGGATGATCGCGGCGCCGGTGGTGGCGGCGAAGGCTTCGTCGGGGGACGAGGCTCCGGCGGCGGAACCAGCGCTCAATGAGGAGGATTTGCCGTTGGTGCGGGAGTTCATCGGGGAATCGCAGGCGCACATCGAGGCGGCGGAAACGGGGATGCTGCAACTGGAGTCGAATCCCGACGATTTGGACGTGGTGAACACGGTGTTCCGGGCGTTCCACACGATCAAGGGGGTGGCGGGGTTCCTGAACATCCGCCAGATCGGGGCGTTGGCGCACGCGGCGGAGAACCTGCTGGATTTGGCGCGGCGGGGGGAATTGCGGATGTCGGCCGGGCCGGTGGATTTGGTGTTGGCGTCGATTGATTTGACCAAACAGTTGGTGGGGTCGTTGGATGAGGCGATCGCGCGGTCGATGGCGATCCCGAGGAACGAACAATTGCCGGAATTGTTGCGTCGGTTGCACGCCTGCGCGGCGGGTCGGGGAGAAGTCGCCGAGATGGCGACGGCGCGGCGGGACGATGCGACGGCGCCCCCGGCGGGGAAGGACATGGAGACGGCGCTCGCGGGGGGGAAGGACGTGGAAGCGGCGATGAAGGACGGGGATGGGTCGGCGAAAGGCGTCGAAGGGGCGAGCGAAGCCGCGGCGTCGGGCAAGCCGGC
This sequence comes from Tepidisphaerales bacterium, assembly GCA_038252525.1. Taxonomy (GTDB): domain Bacteria; phylum Planctomycetota; class Phycisphaerae; order Tepidisphaerales; family Tepidisphaeraceae; genus JBBSAF01. The sequence continues at coordinate 7,563 of JBBSAF010000106.1, read as the reverse complement.
GTCGGGTCCGGGGGGATCGACGCAGGAATCGACGGTGAAGGTGGCGACCGACCGATTGGACAGTCTGATCAACATGGTCGGCGAAATGGTGATCGCCCAGGCGATGGTGACGCAGGACATGGGGGAGATCGCGCGGAAAAACCAGCGGTCGGCGAGGAATCTGAACCATCTGGGGAAGATCACGCGGGAGCTGCAGGAACTGTCGATGTCGATGCGGATGGTCCCGGTGGCGGGGGTGTTCCACAAGATGGCGCGGCTGGTGCGGGATCTGGCGCGAAAGAGCGGCAAGCAGATCGAGTTCGTGCAGAGCGGGGGGGAGACCGAGGTGGATCGGAATGTGGTGGAGGCGATCGGGGATCCGCTGGTGCATATGGTGCGGAACGCGGCGGACCACGGGATCGAGCCGGCCGACGAGCGATTGGCGGCGGGGAAGCCGGCGGTGGGTCGGCTGGAGCTGCGGGCGTACCACCAGGGGGGGAACATCGTCATCGAGATCAAGGATGACGGTCGGGGATTGAACAAGGCGAAGATATTGAAAAAGGCGATCGCGGCGGGGTTGGTGGGCGAGGGGGAGACGCCGAGCGACTCGGAGATTTTCAAGATGATCTTCCTGCCGGGGCTGTCGACGGCGGAGAAGGTGACGGATGTGTCGGGGCGGGGCGTGGGGATGGACGTGGTGAAGCGGAATGTGGACAGCCTGCGCGGTCGGATCGACATCACGTCGGTGGAGGGTGCGGGATCGACGTTCCTGATCCGCCTGCCGCTGACGTTGGCGGTGATCGACGGGCTGGTGGTGAAGGTGGGCGGTGAGCGCTATATCCTGCCGATCACGAGCATCGAGCGGTCGCTGCGTCCCAAGCCCGAGCAGCTTTCGAGCGTGCAGGGGCGCGGGGAGATGGTGTCGATCCGCGGGAAGGTGCTGCCGCTGTATCGGTTGCACCGGTTGTTCAACGTGACGCCCGACACCGAGGATCCGGCGCGGTCGCTGGTGGTGATCGTGCAGGACAACGAGAAACGATGCTGCCTGCTGGTCGATGCCCTGTTGGGGCAGCAACAGGTGGTCATCAAGAGCCTGGGGGAGAGCATGGGCGGGGTGGAGGGGGTCAGCGGCGGGGCGATATTGGGCGATGGCAATGTCAGTATGATCCTGGACGTGCCCGGCATCCTGGCGATGGCGGAGCGGAACTGAATCGACGGTCGGAACCTCAAACACGCGGCCGATGAAAACAGGCCGCGACAACGGAGAATCCCATGAGCGCGACGATGGAAACGGCGGCGAAACGTGGCGGCAAGTACCTGACGTTCAAGCTGGGACGCGAGGAGTACGGGCTGGAGATCCTGAAGGTGCGGGAGATCATCGGTTACATGGACGTGACGGCGGTGCCTCGGATGCCGGGGCATGTGCTGGGGGTGGTGAACCTCCGGGGGCAGGTGATCAGCGTGATCGATCTGCGTCGGAAGTTCGCGATGGCGGAGGTGGAGCGGACGGAGGAGACGTGCATCATCGTGGCCGAGACGCGTCGGGAGGGTCGTCGGATCTCGACGGGGATCGTGGTGGACAAGGTGTCGGAGGTCCTCGAGATCAAGGATGAATGCATCGAGGACGCCCCGAGCTTCGGGGCGGCGGTGGAGGATGAGTTCATCCGGGGGATGGGGAAGGTGGGGGACGCGGTGAAGATTTTGTTGAACATCGACCGGGTGTTGGGCGCGGAGGATGAGGCGGTGATGGGGGGGTGATGATCGCCCGCGGCGCGCGGTTCGCCGCCCCCCACGGCCAGGATGGCGATGGGGGGGAGGGTGGAAGGAACCGCGCCGCGACCCAGGGAAGGGATGCGGCGAGGCGCGGGGGCGGGATGCCCCCGCCGGGGTAGAGAGAGCGTGGTGGAGGAATGACGGGGGCGAGGCGCCCAATGCCGTCAACGCCATGATTGGACCACGGAAACGAGTGAGGCGCATAGCGACTTTGTTGTCGGGGGGCCGCCTCGGCCCCGCCTCTCGCCGCGGAGATGGGTTGGATGCAAGGGGATTGGGCGCGCGAAGCGGGGTTTTCACAACCTCCACACCCGCTTTCGCCCGGTGAAGTCATCCGGACGGGGCCGAGGCGACCCCGCGACAGAGGATTTGGTTTATTACGTTGACAGCATCGGCCGGGGCGCCCGTGCGACGAGGGAGGGGGAGGCGATGCGGGAGCGGGATGTCTTCGCCGGGGAAGAAGAGCGGGCGGCGGGGGGAATGGTGGACGCGGGGTCGAGGAGATGGGAGCGAAGATGACGGAAGTGCTGGAACAACCTCTCACCGAGCATGATTACCAGAAGGTGGGGGACATGGTCCACCGCCATTGCGGGATCACGCTGCACGACGGGAAGCGCGAGCTGGTGAAGGCGCGCATCGCCAAGCGCCTGCGGGCGACGGGGCACGGGTCGATCCCCGAGTACCTCAAGGCCGTCGAGACCGACGCCAGCGGGCGGGAGTTCATCGAGCTGATCGACGCGATGAGCACGAACCTGACGAGCTTTTTCCGCGAGGAGAACCACTTCGTCCACCTGCGACAGGCGCATTTGCCGACGGTGATCGAGCGCAAGGCCAAGGTCCGCGATCGGCGGCTGCGGGTGTGGAGCGCCGGCTGCTCGAGCGGCGAGGAGCCGTATTCGCTGGCCATGACGATCCTGGAGGCTCTCGATGGGGCGGGAACGTGGGATGTGCGAATCCTGGCGACCGACATCTCGACCCATGTGCTGCGGCTGGCGTCGGCGGGGGTCTATGCGGGCGAACGGTTGGCGTCGGTGCCGGCGGCGCTGCGGGGCAAGTATTTCCGGGCGGCGCCGCTGGACGATGGCGCGGCGGGGTTCGCGGCCTCCGATGCGCTTCGGAACCTGATTCATTTCCGGCATCTGAATCTGATGGCGCCCTGGCCGTTCAACGGGCCGCTGGACTTCATCTTCTGTCGGAACGTCATGATCTATTTCGACAAGCCGACGCAGGAGCGGTTGGTGGGTCGGTACTTCGACCTGTTGGCACCCGGCGGGCTGCTGTTCACCGGGCATTCGGAGTCGCTGACCGGGATCAACCATCGGTTCAAGTATGTGCTACCGACGATCTATCGCAAACCGTGAAACGAGGCGGACGTGAACCTATTGGTGGGCATTTCGGATTCCAAGGCGTCGGGCATCGGCGGCGACATGATCGTCACCTACTCGCTGGGCTCGTGCATCGGCGTGGCGGCCCACGATCCGGTGGCGAAGGTGTCGGGGATTTTGCATTTCCAACTGCCGGATTCGGGGTTGGATCGGGCGAAGGCGGCGCGGAATCCGTGCATGTTCGCCGACACGGGGTTGTCGTATCTGCTGGCGTCGATGGGGATGCTGGGGGCGGCGCGGAAGCGACTGGTGGTGCGGCTGGTGGGCGCCGCGGAGATGCTCAACGACCGGGGGCTGTTCGACATCGGACGGCGGAACCGCTCGGCCATCAAATCGCTGTTGGCGCAGCAGGGGATGACGGTGGCCGAGGAGCAACTCGGCGGGCGGATTCCGCGGTCGATGTACCTGCGGGTGGACGACGGGGAGCTGACGATCAAGACCCAGGGATACGCCGAGGCGGTGTGAACGACGACCGGTTTTTTTGTTGTGGCGAGGCGCCCATGAGCATTTCATCCCCTACGATGCGGCAATCGGCTGTGCGTCCGATCAGGGTGCTGATCGTGGACGATTCGGCGGTGGTTCGGCAGCTCCTGAGCCGGCAATTGGCCCGCGATCCGCGGATCGAGGTGGTGGGGACGGCGCCGGATCCGTATGTGGCGCGGGACAAGATCGTGGAGCTGTCGCCGGATGTGCTGACGCTGGATGTGGAGATGCCGCGGATGGATGGCATCACCTTCCTGGGGCACTTGATGCGGCATCATCCGATGCCGGTGATCGTGTTGAGCTCGTTGACGGCGCGGGGGACGCGGACGGCGATGGACGCGATGGCGGCGGGCGCGGTCGAGGTGATCTGCAAGCCCAACGGGGCGTACACGATCGACGATTTGGCGCCGGCGCTGATCGAGAAGATCAAGGTGGCGGCCGGGGCGAAGGTGCGCAAGGCGGCCGACGCCCCGCCGGCGGTGATCGCGTCGTCGGCGATGGCGGCGACGACCGACAAGTTGTTCGCCATCGGGGCGAGCACCGGGGGGGTGCAGGCGTTGCAGGAGGTGTTGTCGGCGTTTCCGCCCAACGCGCCCGGGACGCTGGTGGTGCAGCATATGCCGGCGCGGTTCACGGCATCGTTCGCCGAGCGGCTGGACGGGCTGTGCCGGGTGGAGGTGAAGGAGGCGGCGGACGGGGACAGCGTGACGCCGGGGCGGGTGTTGATCGCGCCGGGGGGGTTCCACATGCTGCTGCGGCGGTCGGGGGCGCGGTATTTCGTGGAGATCAAGGACGGTCCCGAGCTGTTCCACCAGAAGCCGAGCGTGGAGGTGATGTTCAACTCGGTGGCGCGGCACGCCGGCGCCAATGCGGTGGGGGCGATCCTGACGGGGATGGGGGCGGACGGGGCGAAGGGGCTGTTGAACATGAAAAACGCCGGGGCCAGGACGATCGCGCAGGATGAGAGGTCAAGCGTGGTGTTCGGGATGCCGATGGAAGCAATCAAGTGCGGCGCCGCCGAACAGGTGGTTTCGCTGAACGAGGTCGCCGGGACCATGATCCAGTTGGCTCAGCGGATGAAGTGAGCCGGAACTTTCGCAACGGAACTCGCCATGACGACAATGACCGCACCGACGATCAACCCCAAGCTCATCATTCCGTTCGTGAACAGCGTTCGGGATGTGTTCACGACGATGGTGAATGTGCAGACGACGGTGGAGCGCCCGCATTTCAAGACGATGTCGACGCCGTGCTACGACGTGTCGGGGATCATCGGATTCTCGGGGGACATCGTGGGATCGGTGGTGGTGAGCTTCCAGCGGCAGGCGGCGATCAAGCTGGTGGCGGCGTTCGCGGGGATGGAGATGCAGCCGGACGACCCGGACTTCGCCGACGCCATCGGCGAGCTGGCGAACATGATCGCCGGGCGGGCCAAGAAGGACCTCGGCGGCAACGCGACGATCACGGTGCCGAGCGTCATCATCGGCAACGCCTACACCATCGCGCGATTGAGCGATGTGCCGTGCCTGGTGATCCCCGTCATCACGGCGGTGGGGGGGTTCGCCGTCGAGGTGAACATCAAGCAATTGAAGGTGGCGTGAAGAACGATTTTTCGCGGAACAATCGGGAGAAAATGACATGAAAATCCTATTGGTCGACGATTCCAAGACGATGCGGAGCATTCAGAAGAAGATCCTGGCGATGATGGATCCGGGCGTGACGTTCGCCGAGGCCGGTGACGGGATCGAGGCGTTGGCGGCGTTGGCGGCGGCGCCGGAGCCGTTCGACGTGGCCTTGGTGGATTGGAACATGCCGAACATGGACGGGCTGACGCTGGTGACGCGGATCCGCTCGACCAACAAGAAGTTGCCGCTCATCATGGTGACGACCGAGGCCGAGAAGACGCGGGTGGTGGACGCGATCAAGGCGGGGGTGAACAACTACGTCATCAAGCCCTTCACGCCCGACGCGCTGACCGACAAGCTGAAAACGACGTTGGCGCGGCTGGCGGCGGCGGCGGCGGCGCCGCAGGCGGTCGCGGCGTGAACGCGGCGTGAACGCGGCGCATGAGCGCGGCGCGGGGGGGGGTGTTTCGCCGCGCCGTCGTCATTGGCTTCGATTGGGCAGAGGCATGGGACGGGGCGCCGCGCGACGGGGGAAAGGTCGCGGCCCGGCCGGACGGTCGTTCCGGGCGCCCTTGCCTTCCGGGTTCGATGCCCGCATCATCGCGGCGATGAGCGATCGCACGGTTGTGAGCCGGTTCGCCCCGTCGCCAACGGGGTATTTGCATGTCGGCGGCGCCCGCACGGCGCTGTTCAGTTGGTTGCTGGCCCGGCGCCATCGCGGGCGATTTTTGCTGCGCATCGAGGACACCGATCTGGCCCGCTCCACCGAGCGGGCATGCGTGCAGTTGCTCGAGGACCTGCGCTGGCTGGGGCTGCATTGGGACAACGATCCGGTCGTGCGCCAATCGGCACGGCTGGAGGTTTATGACCATCTCATCGACGACCTGAAGTCGCGCGGTTTGGCCTACGACGCTTACGAGACCGCCGGGGAGCTCGATGCCCTGCGGAAGGTGGCCGAGCGGGAGAAGCGGGCGTTCATTTATCGTCGGCGGGAACCGGGCGAAGAGGAAAAACGCCGGTTCGCCGTAGAGAATCGCCCGGCGGTGGTCAGGCTGGCGATGCCCGTGCGCGAGTTCCGCTTCCACGATGCGGTGCTGGACAAGGACATCGTGATGCCGGCCGAGGAGGCCCAGGATTTCGTCATCCGCAAGACCGACGGGATGCCGACGTACCACTTCGCGGTGGTGGTGGACGACCACGCCATGGGCATCAGCCATGTGTTGCGCGGGCAGGAACACCTCAAAAACACGTTTTATCACTTGGCCATCCAGGAGGCCCTGGGCTATGCGGCGCCGACCTATGGGCACCTGCCGATCATCCTCAACATCGACGGCAGCAAGATGGGCAAGCGCGACCGCGACAAGAAAATTCGCGTCCACGCCCATGGGTGGATGAAGAACTCCAAGAAGACGCCCGAGGAGTTGGCCGCCGCCGCCGGTTTGCCCGTCGAGCGGATCGGCGGGTGGCTCAAGAGCGAGACGACGCAGTTGGACCTCGCCGAGCAACAATCGGTGATGGAGGCGATCGGGCTGCGCGAGTCGGATCTGCCGGAGATCCTCGTGCACGATTTCCGCAAGAACGGGTATCTGCCCGAGGCGCTGCTCAATTTCCTGGCGCTATTGGGTTGGAATCCCGGCGGGGACCGCGAGCGAATGTCGATGGACGAACTGGTGGAGGCGTTCGACATTGGTGGCATCGGCAAGTCCAACGCGCGATTCGACCGGGCGAAGCTGCTGAACTTCAACACCGAGGCCGCCGCGTCGGCCGACCCGACGCGCCTGGTGGCGGTGTTCCGGGAGTATTTGTCGGTGAACCCCGAATCGCCGTTGAACGGCGCCGACGATGCGATGCTGGGGAAATTGTTGGCGATGAAAAAGGGGTTCCGCACCCTGCGCGAGGTCGATGAGCCATCGCGATTCCTGTTCCTGGCCGACGCCGCGATCCAGTACACGCCCGAGGCGGTGGAGAAGGTGCTCAAAAAGCAAAATGGGCGAGCGGTGCTGGTCGATCTCAACCCAATCCTGCGGGATTTGCCGGAGTGGACGGCCGAGACGATCGAGCGCGCGGTCGAGGCATATTGCCAGTCCAAATCGCTTGGCTTGGGCAAGGTCGCCCAGCCCTTGCGGGTGGCCGTCAGCGGCTCGGCGGTCAGTCCCCCGATCTTCCAGTCACTGGAATTGCTGGGACGACCGGCGACCCTCGCCCGCCTGGAGCGCTGCCTGGCGGAAACGCAGGCATCCGCATAGCCCAGCCGCCCTCGTGGCGCTCGTCCGTCCCCATGGCGCTCGTCCGTCCCCATGGCGCTCGTCCGTCCCCAT
>JBBSAF010000105.1:0-8753 GCA_038252525.1 Tepidisphaerales bacterium | reverse complement strand
TTCACCTTCACCCGCATCGGCCCGAACGACGTGTCGATCGTGCGGATCTCCCGCCGCAACTCGTGCCGCGTCACCGGCTGCACCCGCAACCCCAACGTCGTCGTCTCGCGCAGGATGAGATCCGCCAACGCCGGCTCGCGGCTCGCCGACGCCAACACGCTCAGCACCATCCCCGGCCGGCCTTTCTTCATGACCACGGGCGTCAGCCAGACGTCATTGGCGCCCTCCGCCAGCAATTTCTCGATCACCACCGGGTACAACTGCGGATTCATGTCGTCGATGTTCGTCTCGATCTGCACCATCGCGCCCCCGTCGGACGGCTCGCCCAGCCACAGCCGTGCCACATTCGGCCACGGCATGTCCTTGGTCCCCGCCCCCAGCCCGATCCGCGACAGACGCATCGCCGGCTGCCCGAACGTCGCCAACTGCGCCACCAACGCCGCCCCCGTCGGCGTCACCAATTCCCCCTGTCCCGGAGCCGGGCGCGTCGGCGCCCCGGCCGCCGCCAAGATCTCCAGCGTCGCCGGCGCCGGTAGCGGCAATTGCCCGTGGTCGGTCTGCACCCACCCATCGGCCAGCGGTAGGGGAGAGGCGAACAATTTGTCGATCCTCAGCGCCTCCACCCCCGCGCACACCCCCAAGATGTCCACGATCGCATCCAACGCCCCCACCTCGTGGAAGTGCACCTTCTCGATCGTCGTCCCGTGCACCTTGGCCTCGGCCTCGGCGACCCGCCGGAACGCCCCCGACGCCGCCGCCTTCACCCCGTCGCCCACCGCCGCGCCGTCGATGATCGCCTGCACATGATGCAAATGCCGGTGCTTCTTGGATGGCCCGGCCAACACCGTCACCCGCGTCGCCCGCACCGCGTTCTTCATGACCGCCGCCGCCGACACCTCAACGGTGTCCTCCAACTTCAGCCCCGCGATGAGTTCCCGCAAGCTCTCGATGGGCCACCCGGCGTCCACCAGGCACCCCAGCAGCATGTCCCCGCTCACCCCCGACGCCAAATCCAGATATCCAATCATTCCTTGCTCCTGCTTCGCCCGCCATCGGGGTGGGCGAAATGATAATGCCCCTTCTCGCACGCGATCACGAACCGCTCGACGCACGCCTTCAAATCCTCCCATTTCTGGCGGATGTCGTCGGCCTCCTCCAAATCGATGTGCTGGTCGTCCTCCACGCTCTCGGTGACGGCATCCAACAACTCGCTGAAATCCCGCACCATCGACCGCGTCTGGTCGAAGATCGTCTGCCCCAGGCTCTTGTGCAATTCCGGGTCCGGGTTGGCCACGAAAAAACCCCCGGCCTCGTTGCACAGCCACCGCACCAGGCGGATGTCGCGGGTCAGCATGACCATTTCCCGCACCCGGTCCAGCGGGTTCTTGGCGCCCGACTGGTCGGGGTCGTTCCCGCCCGACGGCGCCTCGCACCATTTATAAACCAGCGCCGGCGACACCCGCAGCGCCGCCGCCACCGCCTTCACCCCCGGCTCATCGACCGCTTGACGAATCACCTCATGGGACTTCATATGCGGCATTGTACCGAACGATCCCCCGCTTGGGATGCCCCCGCGATGGCCCAAACCAAATCCCGCATCCAGGCCCTCCTCGCCGCCGCCGGCGCCGCCCCGCGCCACCGTTTCGGCCAGAACTTCATGATCGACGGCAACCTCGTCCGCCTCGTCGCCGACACCGGCGAGCTTTCCGCCGCCGACCTGGCCATCGAGGTCGGTCCCGGCACCGGCACCCTCACCGAGGAATTGTTGTCCCGCGCCGCCCGCGTCGTCGCCGTCGAGATCGACCGCGATTTGGCCGGGCTGCTCCGTCAAACCTTCGCCGCCGAACCGCGCCTCGACGTGATCGAATCCGACGCCCTCGCCGGCAAACACGCGATCAACGCCATTCTCCTGGATCGCATCGCCATCGCCCGCGCTGATGGATTGCACGTGAAACTCGTCGCCAACCTCCCCTACAACATCGCCTCGCCGCTGGTGATCGAACTCTTGATCGCCGGCGCCGACCTTCTCGCCTTCACCGTCCAACGCGAAGTCGCCCAGCGCATGGCCGCCGACCCCGCCGCCGACGCCTACGGCCCGCTCTCGGTCATGGTCCAACTCCTCGGCCAGGTCGAAATCCTCCGCACCCTGCCCGCCTCCGCCTTCTGGCCGGCGCCCAAGATCGAATCCGCCCTCGTCCGCATCCGACGCCACGACCGCCTCGGCCCCCACGCCGTCGCCGTCGGGCGGATCGTCCACGCACTGTTCGCCGCCCGGCGCAAGACCCTGCGCAAGGCCCTCTCCATCGCCGGCCTCGACCCCGCCGCCATCCTATCGGCCACCGGCCTTGATCCCGCCGCCCGCCCGGAGGTGCTCACCCCAAACGATTTCCTGGCGATCCATCGCGCCGTCGCCGACCTCCCCACAACCCCCGCACCCCGAGTTCATTCGACATGACCGCAGCCCACACCACCCCATTGCCCCTTCCGTCCGATTCCCCCCGATCGGTCCGCCTCATCGCCGCCGCCTTCGCCATCGCCGTCGGGGCGATGATGACCATGGCCCTTCGCGGCTACCAGTTCGGCCAGAGCAACCACACCGTCTATCTGCTCGATGCCATCCACACCCTCCACCCCGACCTGCTCAACCGCGATTGGTACGTCACCCACACCCTCCAATACCACATCATCTTCGGCGCCATGAGCCGATGGTTGATGGCCGCCGGCATCGAACACGCCGGATTCCTCCTCGCCCACCTGCTGACCGTTGTCGGCCTCCACATCGCCTGGCTCGGCATCGTCCGACGCCTCGGCGGCTCGGTCTCGGCCTATCTCCTCTCGGTCCTCCTGTTCTACCTCTCCGCCGGCGGCACCGGCCTCGGATCGTTCCAGTTCATCCAGGATGGCGCGTTCCTCCCCAGCAATCTCGCCAACGTCGCAATGCTCTGGGGCATCTGGCTTTGGATGCGCGGCGACCGCGGCTGGGCCGGCCTCGCCCTCGGCGTCGGCGCGCTCTGGCACGTCAACCACGCCGCCGTCGGCATCGGCCTATGGGTAACGCTCTCCGCCTGGGACGCCTGGCAAGCGGTGGGGGGGCGGCGGCGCTGGACCCAAGCCCAACTTCTCGGCGGCGCGGCGCTCCTGCTCCTGTCGCTGGTCAACCTCATCCCCGCCGTCCTCGCCAAGATGGCGCCCTCCCCCGACCCGGTCAGCCTCCACGAGTTTGTTCGACTCTATGTCTACCTCCGCCACCCCCACCACAACGGCCCCCGCACTTGGCCGCCGGCCGTCTGGATCAGCTTCCTCTGGTCCACCCCCCTCGCCCTCCTCGCCGGCCGTCGGGCCCTTCGCACGATCCGCGACGATGCCCAGCGCCTCGCATGGATCGAATCCGCCCGCGTTTTCGCAATCCTCTGGGCGCTGTTGATCGTCGGCCTGCTCGGCGCCGGAATCTGGTTCGTCAACGAAACCCTCATCCAAATCGTCGTTTACCGCTTCACCATTTACTTGCAGCTTCTCGCCTGCGCCGCCACCGCCTGGTGGATTCTCGACTCCGGCGCCTTCCGCCGCGGCGCCGCCGTCGGCTGGATCATCGTCGCCGCCACCGGCATCGCGCTGGCGACGCTGCAATTCGGAACCTTCTCCAACTCCCAACTCGCCCGCGCCGCCCAAGCCGTCCACGAAAACCACGCGCCGCTCGCCGTCTTCTCCCTCGCCGCGATCATCGTCGCCCTCCATGGCGGGGGGCGCCGCCTTCTGGCCACCCCCGTCGGAACCGCCCTCCACGCCCTCGGCCTGGTGATCGTCTGCGCCATCATCGGCGTCGGCTGGGGACGTTGGCTCGGCCTCAACCTCATTCCCACCGACGACCCCCAATACGTCGAAATGACCCACTGGGTCCGCGACCACACGCCGACCGATGCCCTCTTCATGGTCCCCCCCGACGAGCAATCCTTCCGCCTCGAGGCCCGACGCGCCATCTACATCAACTTCAAGGGCGTCGCCCAGCTCCGCGGCGAAATCGGCATCTGGCGCGACCGACTCCGCGAAGTCCTCGACCTCGACGACCTCTGGACCCTCCCCCAACCCTTCGACCAAACCCTCAAGGCCATCGGCCAGCGATATGAATCCCTCCCCGCCGCCCATCTCATCGCCGTCGCCCGGAAAAATGACATCCGCTACATCCTCATCGCCCACCCCCTCTCCGATCCCGACGCCGGCGAGTTGATCCACCGAAGTTCCGGCGGAAAATATTTCCTGTATGATCTCCACCCACGCAATGGCGCCCACTGACCCATGGACGATTCGCCAATGACTTTGCCAACCACCATGCCCCTGCAATCGCGGATCCTCCGCGACTTCCAACTGCGCGTCGGTCCCCACACCGCCGGCTACGTGGCCCGAAAACTCGCCGTCGGCGAACAGGCAATCGCCGCCATCGGCGCCGACGGGCGAACCGGCCTGCCCATGCGGGTGATGTTGGACGCGGCCCGATTGCTCGACCACACCCCATGCGCCGGCGTGACGACGGACATCGCGGCCGAACGCGACGCGGCCAACTTACTCGACCCCACTTCCATTCCCAGGAGCGATTCGTGAACATCCAAGGCAAGGCATACGCCCGCGCCGGACTGGTCGGAAACCCCTCCGACGGCTACTTCGGCAAGACCATCTCCTTCATCATCCGCGACTTCGCGGCCATCGTGACCCTCACCGAGGCCGACCATTTCGAGATCGTCCCCTGCCCCGGCGACCTCGCCCGCTTCGATTCCATCGCCGACTTCCTCCGCGACCAGAAACTCCACGGCTACTACGGCGGCATGAGACTCATCAAGGCCGCCGTCAAACGCTTCCACGACCACGCCCAACGCCACGGCCTGCCCCTTCGACCCGGCAATTACACCCTGTCGTATGACACGACCATTCCCCGCCTCGTCGGCCTCTCCGGCTCCAGCGCCATCGTCGTCGCCACCTTCCGCGCCCTCATGGCCTTCCATGACATCCAAATCCCCCTCCACGAGATGCCCGCCGTCATCCTCGCCTGCGAAAAAGAGGAGCTCGGCATCAGCGCCGGCCTACAGGATCGCGTCATCCAGACCTTCGAGGGCATCGTCCACATGGACTTCGACCGCAAGTTGATCGAATCCCGCGGCCACGGCGAATATATCCCGCTGAGACCCGCCAACATGCCCCCCCTCTACGTCGCCTTCGACCGCGATCGCGCCGAGGTCAGCGACGTGCCCCATCGCAACCTCCGCGACCTCTTCGAGCGCGGCGACAAGACCGTCGTCGACGCCATGGGCGCCTACCGCGACCTCACCGACCGTGGCCGGGTGGCCTTGGAATCCGCCGACTGGACGGAGCTCGGCAAGATCGTCGACGCCAATTTCGATCTCCGACGCACCATCATGAATGTCGCCCCCGAGAACCTCGCCATGGTCCAGGCCGCCCGCGCCGCCGGAGCCAGCGCCAAGTTCGCCGGCAGCGGCGGCGCCATCTGCGGCCTCTACCGCGACGAAAACCACTACCGTTCCCTCGTCGACGCCCTTGCCAAAATCCGCTGCACCGTCCTCCGTCCCACGATCTTCCCCCACTGAAAATCCTTCCACCGGGAAAAAACATGAACACCCTTCGCAAGGCGGTCATCCCCGCCGCCGGTTTCGGCACCCGCATGTTGCCCGTCGCCAAGGCCGTCCCCAAGGAACTGCTCCCCATCCTCGACCGCCCGACCATCCAGTACGTCGTAGAGGAGGCCGCGGCGGGGGGGATCGACGACATTCTCCTCATCACCTCCCGCAACAAACGCGCCATCGAGGACCACTTCGACCGCGACGCCGAACTCGATGAACGCCTCGCCGCCTCCGGCAAGGACCACCTCCTCCAAAGCGTCCGCGATCTGGCCGAAAAAGTGACGATTCACGCCGTCCGCCAGTCCCGCCAACGCGGTCTCGGCGATGCCGTCAACCACGCCCGCCGCCATGTCGGCAATGAACCGTTCCTTTGCATGTTGGGCGACACGATCTTCAGCGGCGACGTGCCCCCCGCCCGCGCGTTGGCCGACGCATTCTCGCGCCTCGGCACGTCGATCATCGCCTTGGAGGAGGTCCCCGCCGACAGGGTCGAACGCTACGGCATCGTCGGCGGCGAAATGATCGCCGACGGCCTCATGCGAATCGACCAACTCGTCGAAAAGCCCCCGCGCGACCAAGCGCCCAGCCGCTTCGCCATCGCCGCCCGCTACGTCCTCACCCCCGCCATATTCGACTGCCTCGACCAAACGCCGCCCGGCAAGGGCGGCGAAATCCAACTCACCGACGCGCTCAAACTATTGCTCCAGCGCGAACCGATCCACGGCCTCGTGCTGAAATCCCGTCGCCACGACATCGGCGACCCCGTCGAGTGGCTCCGCACCAACCTCATCTTCGCATCGCGCGATGCCGTCCTCTGGGACCGACTCCAACCCACCCTCCGACAACTGCCGATCACCTGATCGACGCGGGTGCCGCACGCCGCCCATCGCGCCCATCGCGCCCATCGCGCCCATCGCACCCATCGCGCGCCGAGCATCCCGCTCATCGCACATCGGCGTTCACGTCGCATCGCGCTTCGCCCATCGGCGTGCGTCGCGCATCGGCATGCGCCCCGCGCCGCGCATCGCGCATCGGCGTGCGCCCCGCATCGCGCATCGCGCATCGGCGTGCGTCGCGCATCGCGCATCGCCGTACGCCCCGCGCCGCGCGCCGAGCATCCCGCTCATCGCACATCGGCGCCCACGCCGCATCGCGCTTCGCCCATCCCCCCGCGCCGCGCTTCGCGCATCGGTCATCCGTGTGCATCGCGCACCGTCGTTCACCGCGCGGCGTGCGCATCACGCATCGACGTTCACCTGTCGCGCAGCGCGATGCGCGTTGACGAACCGCCCGCAAACGGTATCTTGTCAAAAACGATTTTCCCCGTCGGACCGGAAGTGGTGGCTCCCTTCCGGTCCGATTCTTTTTCCCCGGCGCATCACGAGATTCTCACCCGTTCTTCGCCATCAACTCGATCGCCCGATCCAGCATCGCATCATCGCTCGGCGCCGAAACCCACGCCGCCGCCTGTTTCAGATGCGCCACCGATTTCGTCCCGTACAGAATCGACGTCACCCCCTTGTCCCGCAGCAAAAAATCCACCGCCAGCTTCGTCAGCCTCCCCGCATCCCCACCGCACAAATCCAATAGCGCGTTCACCGCCTTGGGCCGCTCGTTCGCCGCCGTCTTGTGCACCCGCGCTGTCAACCATCCTCCGCCCAATCCCGACCGCACAACCACACCGACGTCCGCGTCCTTCGCCCGCTTGATGTTCTCCGCCTGCGACGGATTCAGCAGCGAATACCCCACCTGCACCACGTCGAAATCCCCCGAGTCGATGCACCGCGCCAGCAAGTCCCCGTCGATGCTCGCCCCCAGCCACCGCACCTTCCCCGCCTCCCGCGCATCCTTCATCGCACGCACCGTCTCCCCGTCATCCAATACCTTCCCCGGCTCCGGCCCGAAATGAATCTCAAGCACGTCGATCACATCGGTTTTCAGCATCCGCAAACTCGTGTCGATCGACTTGCCGATCGCCCCGTGCGAATAGTCGTAATAGGTCCGCGGCTCATCGGAATGCTCCCCGCATTTGGTCGCCAGCACATACTCTCCCCGCCGCGCCGCGATCGACGCCCCGATCCGCTCCTCGCTGCGATGGTACGCCCGCGCCGAATCCACCAGGTTGATCCCCGCATCCAGCACCGCGTTCAACACCGCCCCCGCCTCCGCCTCGTCCGGCCGCGACTTGCCCTCCGCCGGCCCGATCCCCCAGTCCCGACCGATCTCCAACGCCCCGAACCCCAACGCCGTCACCGACAATCCCGTCCGTCCCAAAATCCGTCGCGGCAAATTCATCATCGCTCCTTGGTTGATTGCGAAAACCGTCGAAACCCATCCGAATCGTCGCCATCCCCCTTCCGAAAAAATCATCCCGCGTCCATCGCGGCGCCCCCGATCCTCACCCCCGCCGTCCGTCCCAGTTCGTCGGCCAATCCCTTGCCCATCACCACCCGGAACCGCGCCCGGTCCCCCTCGAACGACCGCTCGGCCACCCTTCCGCGCGACTCGATCATCGAGATCGTCCGCCCGTCGGTCACGTCCACCTCCACCTCCACCTCCACCTGCCTTCCGCGGATCCGCTCGAACACCGCCTCGTGCAATTCCGCCATCCCCGCCCCCGTCCGCGCGCTGATCGCGATCGCCCCCGGATGCAATGCCCGCCACTCCGGCGCCGCCGCCGCCCCCTCGTCGGTGTCGATCTTGTTCAGCAGCAATATCTCCGGCTTCTCGCCCACCCCGATCTCACCCAGCACCTCGTGCACGCTCTTGAACTGCTGCTCGGCGTGCGGATGACCCGCATCCAGCACATGCAGAAGCAAATCCGCGTGCACCGCCTCCTCCAGCGTCGCCTTGAAGCTCGCCACCAGGTTGTGCGGCAATTCCCGCACGAATCCCACCGTGTCGCTCAGCATCACCTCCACCCCCCGCTCCAGCCGCCAAGCCCGCGTCTTGGTGTCCAGCGTGGCGAACAACTTGTCATCCGCGTAGGTCCCCGCCGCCGTCAGCGTGTTGAACAGCGTGCTTTTGCCGGCGTTGGTGTACCCCACGATGCACACCGTCGCGTGATCCACGTTCCGATGCTCCACCTGCCGCGTCTTACGCGCCTGGATCTTCTCGATGTCCGCC
>JBBSAF010000104.1:0-8769 GCA_038252525.1 Tepidisphaerales bacterium | reverse complement strand
TTGGCCGACGTCTCATCCATTGGCCGACGTCTCATCCATTGGCGGGCGCCTCACCCGTTGGCGGGCACCGCATCCGCTGGCCATCGCCTCACCCGTTGGCGGGCGCCTCACCCGTGGGCGGGCACCGCATCCGCTTGCCGACGTCTCATCCATTGGCGGGCGCCTCACCCGTTGGCGAGCACCGCATCGGTTGGCCGACGTCTCATCCATTGGCGGGCGCCTCACCCGTTGGCGGGCATCGCATCCGCGGGCCATCGCCTCACCCGTTGGTCGGCGCGCCGAAGGTCGAGGCGCTGCGCAGGCCGGTGCTGATCTCGGGGACGATGCCCTTGCTGGCGTAGATCGGCATGACCAGTTTGCGCAATCGCGGCAATTGTAGGGAGAACAGGATCGCCGCGGCGCCGCAGCACACCCCCGCCAATCGCACCGCCGTCGCCTCCCCCAACCGACTGGCCAGGAACCCCGCCAACAGGCTCCCGAACGGCGCCATCCCCATGACCGCCATCATGAAAAAGCTCATCACACGCCCGCGCATGCGGTCCTCGATGATGGTCTGGAGGATGGTGTTCCCCGACGCCAGCGTGACGATCATTCCGAACCCGCACACCGCCAGCACCGCCATCGACGCCCCCAGCGGCGGCATGAACGAGAAGCCGATCAACCCCGCGCTGAGCAATCCCGCCGCCATCGCCATCCCCCGACCGAGGCCCAGCACGCCCTTGCGGCTGGCCAGGTAAACCGCTCCGGCCAGGGAGCCAACTCCGACGGCGGACATCAAATAGCCCAGGACCTGCGCTCCGTGCCCCTTGGCGGCCAGTTCGTTGGCGAACGCGGGCATCAGGGTCTGGAAGCTCATCGCCATCAGGCTGATCGACCCCACCGTCATCAGCAGGACGCGAATGGGCGCGAATCCGGCGGCATATTGGATCCCCTCCTTCAACTCCAGAAGAACATGTTTGACATCCGCCGGGCGGACGTGCGGGGCGACGTTCATTGCCAACAAGCTTGCGACGATGGCCACATAGCTCACGGCGTCGATGGCGAAGCACCATCCCTCGCCGATCAGCGCGATCAGCACCCCTCCCACCGCCGGGCCGATCAGCCGGGCGCCGTTGAACATCGAGGAGTTCAGCGCGATGGCGTTGGGGAGGTCATTGCGGTCGTCGACCAGTTGGATCACGAACGCCTGTCGGGCCGGGCCGTCGAAGGCGTTGATGAGTCCCTGGATGACGCTGAGCATCATGACCTGCGGGATGGTGATCCAATGGCCAAGGGTGAGGATGGCCAAAGCCGCGCTTTGCAGCGCCGCGGCCACCTGGGTGGCGAGCAGGATTTTGTGGCGGCTCCAGCGATCGACGAGCACGCCGGTGAACGGGGTGAGCACGAACACCGGCGCCATCGACGCGAACCCCAGCACGCCCAACAGCCACACCGCCCGCTGCGGCTGGTCGGCGGGCACCAGTCGATAAACCAGCCACGCGGTGGCGATCCGGCTCAGCCAGGTGCCGATCAGCGAGACGCCTTGGCCCACGAAAAACAGGCGATAATTGCGGTATCGCAGGGCGCGGGCCATGAACCGCAACCCGCCGCCCGAACCCGACGGCGGCGCTGCGGCGGGGTCGCCGCCGGCGAGTCCCCCCGTCGCGTCAAGCCGCGGCGGGGTCGCCGGATTGGCCGCACCCTTCGATTCTTCGCTTCCCATCTCATTCATCGGATGCCGCGAATCATACGCGCCGGCGATGCTGCGGACCATCGGCGGATCATTGCGGCGCCTTGGCGGACCTCGGCGGATCATTGCGGCGCCTTGGCGGACCACCGGCGGATCATTGCGGCGCATGGGCGGATCATTATCCGGTCATTGCGGCGCCTTGCCGAGGATCGCAATCGCGTGCGCGTCCAGCCGCAGTTTCACGAACGCCGTGCCCTCGTCGGTCTTCTCGACGACATGCTCCTCGCCGCCGTTCATCAAGTCGACCATCCTCGTCCCCGGCGACAACTGCCTGCCCCCCACCACGATGTCATCCTCCCGCGGCGAACCCGAGAGGTTGAACACGACCAGCACCTCCTCGGTATCCAAAATCCGCGAGAACGCCAGCGTGCATTGCCCGCCCTCGGGAAACGCGAACTCGCCCCCGCCATAGCGGATTTCACGGAAGTAAACCCGCCCGTAGCGCAAGGCCGGATTGTCGCGGCGAATGGCCGCCACCTTGGCGATCCCCCGGTAAATCGGGTGCTCGGGATTGAAAAAGTGCACGCCGGTGGTTTCGAACGCGCCCCATTTCCCGCCGAACATCGCCTCGCGCACGAATGAATCGTGGTCCCCCCCGCCGTCGAAGCCCTGCTCGGTGCCATAGTACAGGCACGGGATGCCGAGGTTCGTCAGCACGAATCCGATGCCGCTCACCGCCACCCGGGCGTCGCCCTCGGCGTGCATGAATCGCCGGTAAGGCCGATGGCTCTGGTCGTGGTTGTCGATGAACGTCACGTAATACTGCGAAGCGTGGCACAGATCGCGGTAATACTGGCGGAAATGCTCATAGCGCTTGCGCAGGTCGTCGCATTTGCCCTTGCCCTTGATGGTCTCATCCAGCATCCCGTACAGCGGGAAATCCAAGGCGGCATCCAGACGCGGGAACCATCCCTCGGTGCCCAGGGCCGGGCCGTTGTTGCCGACATAGCGATGCAGCAGGTCGTCATCGCCGATGATCTCCCCGAACAGGATGAAGTTGCGTTTGCCGATCTTCAGGGCGTACTCGTGGATGGCGTTGCAGAACCTCGCCAGGAACTGCGGTTCGACGTGCTTCACCGTGTCGATGCGATAGCCGTCGATGTCGGCCGCGGCGATCCAGTGCTTGTAGATGGCGATCAGGGCTTCCACCACCGCCGGGTTGTTGGTGTCGAGGTCCTTCAGGGAGAAAAAGTCGCCGTCCACCGTCTCATCCGCCGACGCCTTGCCGAGGTCCTGAATCGCCCCCTTGCGCTTGAACGCCTCGGGCGTCTGCAACTCCACCGGCCAGACCGCATCGTCGGGACCGGGATCGCCCTGGACGACATCGCCCCCATTCTTATGCCATGCGCCGAACTCGTAGGGTTCACCGCCACGATACGGTGTCGAATCCTCCTTATAGCGGAAGACATCGCCGGCGTGGTTGACCACGATGTCCACGACGACGTACATGTCGCGGGCATGGGCCTGTTTCACCAACTCCACCAGATCCACGGTCGTGCCGAAGCGCGGGTCGATGGCCAAAAAGTCCTGGGCGGCGTAGCCGTGGTAGCTGCCGGTGTCGTCCTGGCGCTGCTTGAACGGCGGGGTGACCCAGATCGCGGTGCAGCCGAGTCCCTTGATGTAATCCAGTCGGCGGGTGATTCCCTTGAGCGTGCCTCCCTGGAAGCGCCGGCCCTCGTCGGGGTCGCGCCCGCGCTGGGCCTTGTCGGGATCGAACGCGGGGATGTTCTCGTCGCGGCTGTCGAATCGGTCGATCAGCAACTGGTAGATGAACTGATCGCGCCAATCCTCCGGCGAAGATCGAACCGGCCCGCGCGGCTTGAAATCCAGCTCCCGAATCGAACGAATCCGCTTTTCCATGAGCGACTATATACCCACCGCCCTTTCCCGCCGGGAACGGATAATCGCCCGCCACCCCTGACCGCCGGCCACTGGCTGGCAACGGGCCACTGGCAACCGCCTCGGTTGGCAACCGCCTGCTTGACCTTGACTCGGCATCGACGACCATAACCCGACCATGCCCGAACCCGACACCCTGATCGCCGCCCGCGACGCCATCGCCGACAAGCGGATCTCCGCCGTCGAACTCACCCGGTTTTCCCTCGACCGCATCGAGCGTCTCAACGGCGTCCTCAACGCCTTCAACAGCGTCACCGCCGAAATCGCCTTGGAGCAGGCCGCCGCCGTCGATGCCGGCGAACGGACCGGCCCGCTCGCCGGCGTGCCCATCGCCTTGAAGGACAACCTCTGCACCACTTTCGGGACCACGACCTGCTCGTCGAGGATGTTGGCCAACTTCCGATCCCCCTACGAGGCGACCGTCGTCCGCCGGCTCGCCGACGCCGGGGCGGTCTTCGTCGGCAAGACCAACCTCGACGAGTTCGCCATGGGTTCGAGCACGGAAAACAGCGCTTTCGGACCCACCCGCAACCCCTGGGACACCGACCGAGTCCCCGGCGGCTCGAGCGGCGGATCGGCCGCCGCATTGGCCGCGGGAATGTGCCGTGCGTCGATCGGCTCGGACACCGGCGGCTCCATCCGTCAACCCGCATCGCTCTGTGGGCTGGTGGGACTGAAACCCACCTACGGGCGTGTCAGCCGCTATGGATTGGTCGCCTTCGCCTCCAGCCTCGACCAGATCGGCCCGTTCGGATGGACCGTGGCCGACGCAGCCCTGCTCATGAACGTCATCGCCGGACACGACCCCAAGGATTCCACCAGCGTCCCCTTGGCCGTGCCCGATCATCTGGCCGACCTCGACAAACCGGTGGAAAATCTCCGCATCGGCGTCGCCCGCGAGTTCACCGGGCAAACCGGCGTCGATCCCGCCGTCGCCCGCGCCATCGAGTCGGCGTTGGAGGTTTACAGGAGCCTCGGCGCCGAGATCGTCGAGGTGTCGCTGCCCCACACGCCCTACGGCATCGCCGCGTATTACGTGATCGCCCCGTGCGAGGCCTCGAGCAATCTCGCCCGCTATGATGGCGTGCATTTCGGGCACCGCACCGCCGAGCCGGTGTCGAACATCATCGAGATGTTCTCCAAAAGCCGGGCCGAGGGGTTCGGCGACGAGGTGCAGCGCCGCATCATGATCGGCGCCTACGCCCTGTCCAGCGGCTACCACGACGCCTATTACGTCCGCGCCACGCAGGTTCGGCGGCTCATCAAGCAAGACTTCGACAATGCCTTCCAAGCCTGCGATGCGATCGTCAGCCCCACCAGCCCGACGGCGGCGTTCAAGATCGGCGAGAAATCCGCCGACCCGCTGCGAATGTACCTGTCGGATGTGTTCACCGTGACCTGCAACATCGCCGGCATCCCCGGCATCTCCATCCCCGCCGGCTTCACCGACGGCGAAAAGCCCCTTCCCATCGGGCTGCAACTGCTCGGCCCGAACTTCAGCGAACCCAGGCTGCTGCGGATCGCGCAAATGTTCCAATCCGCCACCGATTTCCATCGACGGCGACCCAAAGAGCTTTGATTCTGTCGTGAAATATCGTGATCTCCGGCGTATGCTCCATGGACAGTGCCGGCGTCAAGAATGCACGGGCTGCGGCCACGCGATATTCCTACTCCCATGAACCTCTTCACCCAAACCCCCGGCGGCTGGTATCGCGCGTGCAACGCCATCCTCACCGGCGACGTGACCATCGGCGCCGAGTCGAGCTTCTGGTTCAACACCGTCGTCCGCGGCGATGTCGCCCCCATCACCATCGGCCGCCGCGTCAACGTGCAGGATGGCTGCGTCATCCACTGCGACAGCGGCGTGCCCAATGACATCGCCGACGATGTGACCCTCGGGCACGGCGCCATCGCCCACGGAACGAGCATCGGCGCCGGCAGCCTGATCGGGATGCGGGCGACCCTGTTGGGCCGGACCGTCATCGGCCGGAGGTGCCTGATCGCCGCCGGCGCCGTCGTCCCCCCGGGATTGATCGTCCCCGACGGCATGGTGGTGATGGGCGTGCCCGGCAAGATCGTCCGCCCGGTCAAGCCCGATGAGGCCGAATACATGCGCTGGCTCGCCGGTCATTACGTCGAATTGGCGAAGAAACACGTCCGCGGCGACATTCGGAACGTCGCCGACGAATAGCCCGAGTGCAAAACGTGCATGGCGCCCGCCGCCTCCTCAACCCGTCCCCTCCACCACCAACACCCGCGCCGGCGAGTCGATCAACCCCAGCGCGGCGGCCTTGCGATGGAACAATCCCATCGCCTCGATGTGCCGCGGGGTGATCTCATACTGCAGGCATTGAGTCAGATATTTCCGCGCGCTGTCCGCCGGCCAGCCGCGCGGGATCGCGTGGGCCGGTATGATCGACTCCACCGCGGCGCATCCCTCGATCCGCGCCCGCCGCAATCGCGCCGGCAAATCCCCCAGCGCCGCATCACCCCGCGCCATCCACACCGCGAACACGAACGGCAGGCCCGTCAGCGCCTTCCACGCCTCGCCCAAATCCAGTTGATGCTCGTACCCCCGCGGCTCGGCGCACACCACCTTGTCGCCGATCAGCAGCGTCGCATCCGCCTCCGCCGAACCGCCCGGATGCTTCGCGGCGTCCCACGGCAGGAACTCCGGCGAGATCCCGTGCGCCCCGTCCAACACCACCCTTGCCAGCGCCACCGACGTGTGGCTGTCCAGATCGCACGCCAACGAGCCGATCAGACCGATCGGAACCTTCGAGAAAATCCGCACCGTCAACGTCGGCCCGTCGCAGGCGATCCCGCCGACGGGGATGATCCGCAACCCCTCCATCTGCTGGAAGTCGATCACCGGCAGCAAGGCCACGTCGTACGACCGGTCGGCCAGCCCGTCCAGCAACGCCGACGGCACGCGCAGATGCAATGCGATACCCGGATCGTTCTCCAGTCCGTATATGAGCGGCTTGGAGTTCAGGTAGCTCACGGCCCCGACGCCAATGGGCTTCGATGCGCCGTCCGGTTTCGCCTCGGTCATCCACGCTACTCCGTTGCGGCCCGGTGGGTCCGCTTGCCGCCGGCCACCAGCCGTCGCCAGTGCGTCGGCGCCAGCCCGGTCGTCTGTTTGAAACGGCTGGTGAAATGGCTTTGGTGCGCGAAACCGCACGCCTTGGCCACCTGCGACAATTCCAACTCCCCTTCGATCAGTCTCGGCTTCGCCGCGTCCAACTGGCACGACAGCAGATAATGCTTCGGCGTCAACCCCAGCATCTCGGTGAATCGCCGGTGGAAATAATACGGGCTGAGTTTCGCCGCCTTGGCGATGGCCGCCAACTTCGGCCGATCCCGGAAATGGCCCGCCATGAAGTCCAGCGCCGGGATCAGCCTCGCCACGTCGGGATCGCCCGTGAAGTCACCCTCGCGCAGGGCCGCCCATTCGGAGCACGTCGGCTGCAACAGATAAAACAGCGTCGGCCCATCCCCCAGCGCCGGAAAGCGTTTGAAGACCACCACCCGGAACGTCCACAAATCCCCGTGCCCGTCGGGCAATCTCAGTCGATCCCCCGTCACCGCCTGTCCGTTAAGCCGGGCCAGTCGCTGTCGGGCATCGTCACGCACCGCTTTGCGGAGCCGCTCATCCAGCAACTCGAAAACCTCCCCGCCGAGGATCGGCTGAAGATGGGCGTCGAAGATGAACTGCCGCTCGGCCGGGCGCTGCACCCATTCGCCCGAAGGCTGCCCGCACGCGACGATGCGCTGGTCGCGCGACCGACGGAACCGTCGCCCCCACTTCTCCGACAGCTTGGCCACCTCGGCGACCTCGTCTGGCGTGAACGGACCTTGGGCCACCGTGCGGAACAATTCCACCACCCCGGCATATCCGGGCAGCAAATAATCCCCCACGGGCGCGGCCATCACATGGTCCAATCCCTCGCGGCGCATCATCTCGACGCGGAACCGACTGGCGTGAAAGGCCTGCTCGCCCCAGGCATCCTCCCCGGTCATCGCCTCGCCGGTGACGATCGCCTGCCATGCCGCGCGGTCCTCGGCGCTGGCGCCGCGCAGGCGCTTTCGCATCCCCGGACCCACCGGTCGGACGCCGTGGCCGATCTGCAACCCTCCGCGCGGCAGGCTCGTCAACAACCACCCGTTGGCGAACACCGCGATGGCGTGAAGTTCCCGAAACAAATCCGTGGCATCGAGCGCCGGGAAGTCCGCGGTCGCGCTGGCCGAAAAGTCCTCGGACAAAAGGGCTGTGATAGGGGTCATAGCACTGTACTACGTTGTGAAAAGACGCAGGTTGAGCAAAAAATCGCACCTGACAAATCGTCATGTCACCCAGTGGGCGAACGCATCGGGAACGGGGACTTCCTCCGCAAAAGAGGGACCACCCCGACCCGGTCTCATGTGCAAGGCCGGTTTGCATGGGGCGGAATCATATCAATGTCATGCCCCCTGAAACAGTTCATCGTCCTCGGGTGGCGCAAAATCCCACAATCAGGGTGCCGGACCCATCGCAAATGAGGCCGCCGGGCATCATCCGCCGCGTGGAGAACGCCCAACGGTGTCGCCGCCCGTCCCCATCCGGCATAAACGGCGCCCCTTGCCCCTGTCGCCAACGGCTTGATTTCTCCCTGTCGCCACCGCCCTTGGGCTATCCTGCGCCCCTCGCCGGACCCTTGGCACGCCGCTTGTTTGGCCCGCCAAGACAGCCAAGGAGCGTTTCCCCATGCCAGCCATCCTGACGAATCCAATTTTCTGGGACAAGAAAGTCCGCATCGCCCTGCTCACGTTGGCGACCTACATGGCCCTCTGCTGATCCCCGCATGAAGCGAGGGTCCGCCGCCAAGCCGCGACCGGGCAAGCCCGTCCACCCCTCTGATTCGTGCAGCGCAGTCGCCACCGGCTGAGAGGCTGTGAACTTTTCCCATCGGGGACAAGAACACCCCGTTTTTTTGGCTGAAAACGAGGCTTTTTTCCCGTAAATTAAATAAATTCACAAACTCTGTGTGAAGGGTCGGTGGCTGACACAAGCGACCCCAGCCGCAGGCGGCGGCGCCTCCTCTGTGTTATCGGCAGCACAGCTTAGAGCGTCGGACAACTTGTGCATGATAACGGGGCGC